>CAMYJN010000200.1 GCA_947258625.1 uncultured Polyangiaceae bacterium
AGCTCCCCTTCTTCGTCCCTAAGAACGGGGTCCGCAAAAACCTTGCCGAGATGCTGCCCAAGACCCCGGTGCTGCTGGACTGGAAGGGCAGGATCTATCCGGACCTCGGGTTTCCGGCAGGCGCGGTAGTTTCAGTCGCTGTGTTCAGCGCGACAGGCGAACGACTGGGCTTGATAACCGGCAAGCAAACAGAGTCCCGCCTATCGGAGCTACTGGAGCTACTCTCCCGCTGACGCTGACGCTGACGCTGACGCTGACGCTGACGCTGACGCTGACGCTGACGCTGACGCTGACGCTGACGCTGACGCTGACGCTGACGCTGACGCTGACGCTGACGCTGACGCTGACACTGACACTGACACTGACACTGACACTGACACTGACACTGGCGCTGACCCTGAATTTCAGTAGTCCGTCGACGAGGCCAGGATCTGTTTTCGCATCTCCTTCATCGCCTGTGCCTTCCTCTGCAGCGTTTTCGACTGCAGGGCGATCGCATTGAGTTGCTCGATGTCGCGACCTGCGATGGCGTCTTTCATGTCTTCGAGCATTTCCCGGCTTTCCACCAGCGCTTCGATGCTGGCTTTGTGGTAGCTCTCGCATGACACAGGCGGGGTCAGCCTCTGCATCTCCCGTTCCATCTGCTTGGTATCCGCAATGAGCTGATCGAACCCGGAGGTTGCGCCTCCAAGTCCGCCCTTGATCAGGTCCATCGCAAACGCATTGGGATCCCCGGCACCTTCCTCGGATTGGATGAGGTCGACCTGTTGGAAGTAGTCCCTGACGCTGGTCCCTTGCTGCTCGGGTGGTGTGTTCACGGCTGCGCTGGGCTTGGTCTGGGGCTCCGCCTGGTTTCGATTCTGGGTCGGAGCGAAGCTGTCGGTTCGATCCATCTCGATCCGCTCGACGACGTGTCGGGTGGAGTCGGTCGCTCGAACCTCGGAATGGTCATCAGCCGTCAGATCCGCCCACGCCGGCCAGCGCCTGCTGCTCTCGTCTTCCGCCGAACGTTCGAGCTGGTCTGGGTCGACGCCAGCCGGCCGCGAGGCGCCTGGCGAAAGAGCTTCCCCCACTGGTGCCCCTGCCGATTCACGCCCCAGCAAGAACGCGATCAGCAGAAGCGCTGCCCCAAGCGCGACGGAAAGCGCAAGGACCGTTCGTCGATCGGAGCCGTGTTCACTCACATCAGCGATCATAGCCCAGACCTCAAGGGGACACGCTCCCCCACCAGAACGAAGTTCTTTCGGACACTTAGGAGCCACACCGCGAAAACCCATCCCGTCTCCGGTTTTCGCGGTGTGGTCCTCAAGCACTGGAAACCGCACGCAATTTGGACACGTAGCGTGTCCCCTTGACCGGGCAGAGGCACGCGCTACACAGCGTGCTCTCCGCTCCCTGGCCGCGGGCGCCGCTGGTTCGGGAGCTTCAAGTGAGGACAGTGAAATGCCAAAGATGAAGACAAAGCGTGCTGCCGCGAAGCGGTTCAAGGCCACCGGTGGAGGGCGGATTCGTCGTTCCACGGCCGGCAAGCAGCACATCATGCGTGGTAAGTCCGCCAATCGACTTCGGAAGCTCAAAAAGAACTCCATGGTCCACCCGAGCGACGAACCACGTATCCGGCGTTTGGTTCCTTACGAGCTCTAAGACTTCTAAGGAGAACGCCGAATGCCAAGAGTCAGACGAGGCTTCAAAGCCCGACGCCGCCGCAATCGCGTGCTCAAGCATGCGAAAGGGTACTACGGAGCGCGACGCAAGGCGTTCCACGTTGCAATCGAACAGGTTCACAACGCCTGGCAGGATGCCTACAAGCATCGACGCACGAAGAAGCGTGAATACCGACGTCTTTGGATCGCCCGAATCAACGCTGCGGCGCGCAGCAACGGCATCAACTACAGCCAGTTCATCTCGGGGCTCAAGCGCTCCAACATTGCACTCGACCGCAAGGTCCTCGCCGAGATCGCCTACTCCGATCCAGGCGGGTTCAGAGCCGTCGTCGAAGCCATCGATTAACACCGTCAGGACGCGCCATGGCAGAGCCTGATGCGGTTCAGACGTTCGAAAACGGGCTAGCCGAAATCCGCGGCGCCTACGCGGAAGCGTTGCGCGCCGCGGGTAGTGAACCCGAGCTCCGTTTGATCAACGGGCGTTACGTCGGGCCCCAAGGCGAGCTCACCAAGCTGCTGAAGCTCATGCCAAAGCTGCCAGGGGAGCAGCGGCGCGAGCTCGGCCAGGCGGCGAACGCCCTCAAGCAAGAAATTCAAACGACCTTCGACGAGGCCCTCGAAAGCATTCACCGCGGCGCGCGTGAAGCGGAGCTCACGGGTCGCCCGCTCGATGTGACGCTGCCCGGTCGCTGGCAGATGCCCGGCCGGCTTCATCCGATTACGCGCGTTCGGAACGAAGTGCTCGACATCTTCGTTTCGCTGGGTTTTGACGTTGCCGACGGCCCGGAAGTCGAGCTTTACGAGAACTGCTTCGACAAGCTCGGATTTCCGCCGGATCATCCCGCAACGGACGAGCAGGACACCTTCTTCATCGGGGCCGCTGGCTCCGTAGATGCCGAGAGCGTGCTGCTGCGAACGCAGACCTCGACGATCCAAATCCGTGAGATGATGAAGCGCGAGCCCCCGCTCGCGATCGTATCACCTGGTGCGGTCTACCGTCGCGATGATGACGCCACGCATTCACCCATGTTTTTTCAGCTCGAAGGCTTCCTCGTCGATGAAGGCGTCACGTTTGCCGAGCTGAAAGGCGTGCTCACGCTGTTCCTCCGTCGCCTCTTCGATGAGCACATCGCCGTTCGCTTTCGCGCGAGCTACTTCCCGTTTGTCGAACCGGGCGGTGAGGTCGACATGAGCTGCGTCTTTTGCCGGGCGTGGGAAGGCGACCGTGGGCGCACCGCCCAGTGTCGTGTTTGCAAGGGTACCGGATGGATGGAAATCCTCGGCTGCGGCATGATTCATCCGGTCGTGTTCGAGAACGTCGGCTACGACCCCGAGAAGTACACCGGATTTGCGTTCGGCATGGGTCTCGACCGCATCGCCATGCTCAAGTACGGCATCCCCAACATCAAGCTCCTCTACGAGAACGACGTACGGTTCTTGTCGCAGTTTTAGGAAGAGCGATGCTGGTTTCATTTCGTTGGTTGCAAGAGCTCTGCCCCGTCGATGCGGATGTCGCCGAAGTTGCACGTCGTATTTCGCTTGCAGGGCTCGAAGTCGAGGCGATGGAAGAGAAGGGCAAAAACCTCTCCGGGGTCGTCATCGCAGAGGTTCGCTCGAAAAGCCCGCATCCGAAAAAAGACAAGCTGACCCTCGTCACTGTCTTCGATGGCGAAAACGAGCTGGACGTCGTCTGCGGTGCGACCAATGTGCCCGAGCCCGGCGGCCGGGTTCTGTTCGCCCGCTCCGGCGCCGTGTTGCCGAACGCGATGCAGATCGCCCCACGCAAGGTCGCAGGCATCGAGTCCAACGGCATGATCTGCAGCGAGGCGGAGCTCGAGATCGGCATCGACGCCGCCGGGATCTTCGTCGTCGACCCGGGCACCGAAGCGCTTCCAGGCACCAGCGTGGCGGACGGGCTAGACCTGCACGACGTGATCCTCGATATCGGGCTCACGCCGAACCGGCCCGATTGCCTGGGGCACTTGGGGATCGCCAGGGAAATCGGCGTGCTTTTCGGCGTGGGCTTCAAATCGCGGAAGGCCGCTGGGCCGCGCCGCTCGTTTGCCGCGGGCGGTTCGTTCCAGGCTGGCGAGCCGACGACCAAGCTCACGCCTCTGTGGGACAACGACGGCAAGGCGGTCGACACGCCGAAGCTCCCTCCGATTTCGGTCGAGATCGCCGATGGCGATCGCTGTCCACGGTACGGAGCGGCGCTCGTCTCGGGCGTCAAAATCGCTCCCTCTCCCTTCTGGCTCCGCTACAGGCTTCACAACCTTGGCTTGCGGGCCCTTTCGAACGTCGTCGACGCGACCAATCTGATTCTGCTGGAGTGGGGTCATCCGATTCACGCGTTCGATCTTGCACGGCTCGCTGGGCCGAAGGTCGTGGTCCGTCGCGCGACTCGAGGGGAGAAGATGGCGACCCTCGATGAAGTCGAGCGCACGTTCACGGAGGACGATCTGCTGATTTGTGATGCCGACCGTCCAGTTGCCGTCGCCGGCGTCATGGGCGGCCGCGATACCGAGATTCGCGATGAGACCAACGACGTCCTCATCGAATGCGCATACTTCGATCCGCGATCGATTCGCCGAACCTCCCGGCGCCTCGGTCTACACACCGATTCAAGTCACCGATTCGAGCGCGGTGTCGATCCAGGAGCGGTTCCACGCGTTCTCGCCAGCGCAGCCTCTCTCATCGCAGAGCTCGGTGGCGGAGCGGCAGCGACGACCGCCATCGATCGCATCGCGAGACCCTTTGAGCCGAAGTCGATCCAATTCCGACCAGCCCGAGCGGCCCAGCTTCTCGGCACGCCGGTGCTCAAAGAAGAAAGCCTCCACATTCTCGAATCACTCGGCTGTCATGTCGCCGAGCAGGGGGACGACGCGCTCATCGCCGAAGCGCCGAGCTGGCGGCCCGACCTAGGGCGAGAGGTCGACTTGATCGAAGAAGTTGCACGCGTGCGGGGTTACGAAGAGATCCCAACGGCGGTCCCGCGCGTCCACCCCTCCGAAGCGGGCACTTCGGGCCTCCTCAAGTTCGTCGACCGCCTTCGTGACGCAGCTGTGGCCGCAGGCCTCTATGAAGCTGTAAATTATGGCTTTTTATCGATCGACGACCTCCGTAGGGCTCGGGTGTCAACCGATGCGGTTCCGCTCGCCAACCCGCTCTCCGAGGAGCGCTCCGTGATGCGGACGTCCTTGTTGCCTGGCCTTACCGCTGCGGCGACGCGCGCGCAGCGGCGCGGCGCATCCGAAGTGCGGCTCTTCGAGCTCGCACGGACGTTTCAGCCGACTGACAACGTGCTTCCGCGCGAAGACACCGTGCTCGCGATCACCCTGGCTGGGCAGCGCTCGGGTTGGATCGGCGGCGAGCAATCGTTTGACCTGTACGACGGCAAGGGTGTCGTCCAAGCGGTTCTCGAGCGCGTCTTTGGTCAAGCGCCCAAGCTCACGGTCGGTGAGGTGCCGAGCTTTTTGCATCCTAAGCGCGCGGCGCTCGTGACGCTCGCGTCGCGCCCGGTTGGTTTCGTCGGAGAGATGCATCCGGACGTCGGCGACGCTCTCGGGCTCATCGGGCGCGTGATCTATGCCGAACTCGACGTCGAAGGCTTGTACACCCTTTCCGAAGAGCTCGGGCCGACGCAGGCTCGCGGACTTCCGAAGTATCCTGCCGTGGCGCGCGACATTGCGATGCTCGTCCGCGATCAGTTCAGCGCAGGCGAGATCGCCGACGCGCTGCGCGAAGCATCGAATGGATTGGCCGAGTCGGTCCGCCTGTTCGATCTCTATCGGGGTGACCAGATTCCAGACGGGC
>CAMYJN010000201.1 GCA_947258625.1 uncultured Polyangiaceae bacterium
AAGGAAGTGTTGGAGGGGCTGCCCTGGCGCGCCCTTCCCTCCGCGCATCACTCCACGAGCCCCCTCAATGGGCTGCGCTTCGACCTCAGCAACGAAGACTCTGAGCTCTTGGAGCTTCGCCACGCGCGAGAGCTCAGCATCGAAGAGCTCGCGTTTGTGTACGGCAAGCCGCCGGAGGTGATCGAAGAGCGCGTGGATGCGGCCATGGCGCAGGCGCGGCGGATTCTCGCGGAGCACGGAGTTTCCGACGCCAGCCGCTTTGGTCGCGTCATCATCGAGGCGTTTGCTCTCGAGGCCGCGCCGCATGCACTAGGTGAGGAAAACGAAATCGTCGAGCCCTTGTCCAACGGCACGATCGTCGGCGGGCGGTACTCCATCGAGGCACGCGTCGGGCTGGGCGCGTTTGGAGACGTGTACCGAGCCAAGGACACCGAAGTTCCGGGCCATGTCGTCGCACTAAAAATGTTGCACCAGCCCGCGCACTCGAAGTCGGCCAAGCAGTCTGCCCTCCGGGAGCTGCGACTCATCGCCTCGGTGTTCCATCCGTCGATCGTACAGTTCAAAGACCACGGCTGGTTCGAGGAGCGGCTCTGGTTCGTCATGCCTTGGTACGACGGTGAGACGCTCGAGTCACGTCTACAGCGTGAGCCCTTGAATCGCGCCGAAGCGCTTTCGATCTTTCAGCCACTCGCGCGCGCGCTCGCCGCGATGCACGCCGCAGGAGTGCGCCACCAAGACGTCAAGCCGGAAAACATCTTTCTCGCTCGAATCCCTGGGTTCGGCGCAGAGGAAGTCACGCCGGTGCTTCTCGATCTTGGTGTGGCCGCGACCGAGGCGGAGATGGTGGTCGCGGGGACGCCGACGTACTTCGCGCCCGAGGTCGCCGCGCAGTTTGCCTCGGTCGAGAGTAAACCCGTGGTGAGCAACAAGGCCGACGTGTTCGCGCTGGCCCTTTCGCTTCGGAACGCGCTCGAGCCGGAAACCCAAGAGGACGTCGCCGCGGGTGCGGTCGACACGTTCATCGAGAATCGCTCCAACGAGACGCCCGGTGCACCGAGCCGCAAAGGTCTCAAATACCTCGCACCGTTCTTCGACCGCTGGCTGAGTCTAAATGCCGCCGAGCGGCCCACGGCCGAAGAGCTTGCCGGGGAGCTTACGGCGCTGTCGCTCCCCGAAGAGCGTCGCAAACGCGTGAAGACGATTCTGCGTTGGACGATTCCACTGGCGCTCGCTCTGCTCGGAGCATCGGGCGCCGCCGTGACCGTCTTCTATCAGCAGGCCGAAACCCAGCGCGAAGTGGCTCAGCAAGCCAAGCTCACCGCTTCGGATCTTCGCCGGGACCTCGCCGACACGCGCGAGATCGCCGAACAGCTGGAGCTCCGCTACGAGCAGAGCCGGCTGACGCGCACCGAGCTTGCGAAGCGCCTGGCACGCACCGATGGGCAGGTCGCCGCTCTGAAGACGCAGCTCAAAGACGAAGAGCGACGCCTGACGCGCACGCGCGAGAAGCTCGCGCAGAACCGCCAGGAGAAGGCGACCATCGAGCAGCACCTTTCGGAGACCGAGCGCGACCTTTCCGCGACGGAGCGCTCGCTCGCAGGTGCGAATCAAAAGCTCGCCGCGACGGCCCAGAAGCTGAGCGCAGAGCAAGAACGCGCCCAACGCATCCAACGACGGCTCGACCGAGAAGGCGAGCGCCGACTGGAGCTTCAGGGTGAGATCGCTGCGCTCGACGCCCGCCTGAACGCCGAGCTCTCGAAAACCAAAGCGCTGCAAGACTCCGTCGCCAGGGCCGTCGCCGCGCGTAGCCGCGCCGAGCTCGAGCTCGAGTTCGCAGAAGAAGAGCTCGATGCGCTTCGCAATCGTTCCAAGCCCCACGCGTCGGAGCCCGAATCCGACCCGAACCCCGGCGAGCCGACGCCCGGAACCTGAGCGGTCGTCACGCGGCGCGAGGCTAGCGGCGGCCCTTGTAGCCCATCATGTCTTGAACGACGGACTCGCTCATCTCGGCGATCTCCGCTTCTTCGGCAATGCGCTCCGCACAGTCTTCACAGACTTTGATGCGGCGCCCGTCTGCCTTGACGGCAACGCGCTCATCAACCTTGTCCTTGCACGATCGGCAGGTCGGCATGGCGCGCTACCTCGCCCGAGGGAGGAAACGGCTCATCCCGGGCAGCAGGACGTTCTGGCGAACCGAGCGAAAGGCGCCGCCAAAGCCGGTCGGAAGTGCGCGGAACGCGATGTCGACGTGCCGCTGGTCGGTTTCGACGCCGTGCAGGGTGACAAACGAAGTCAGCAAGGAGACGGCCCGCCGGACGAGAGGGTTTTTGCCAATCTTTGGATCGCGCATCAGGTCGAGCACGATTCGGTTCCCGTTGGCCTCGGCCAGAACGGGAGAGCGGCCGGGCATGAAGTTCACCAGCGTCCCCGGATTCGAAAGGTCCAGCGCGCCGGACTTGATCAAGGCGGCGATCGGAGAGTCGGACTCGCCGTTGAGCTTGAGCTTCACCTCTTCGAGCCGAAGCGCCACGGTCAGCTCCTCGTCGTTGAACACGATGCGCTCTACAAAAACGATCGCGCCAGCGCGAATCGGTGTGTTCATCAGGTCGACATTGCCCGATAGTCGAAGGCCCGGCGGAACCGAGTCGATGTGGAAATCCTCGACCTTGCCGCTGCGCTCGGCCTGCTGGCCGAGCCAACGCAGGGCCGCGACCGGGACGCCGACCCTGAGGCCCAGCGCGCTTCGAACCGCGCGTCCGACCTCCTCGGGGTGCACACGCAGGTAAGAACGAAGGGCGTCGACTGTTTCTTGGGGTGTGGGCATGACCGGAGGAGTCTAATGTTCGGACCGGCCCACGTAAATGGCCAATTCAGGGGACCCAAGCTACGGGTTGAGCATGATGGTCGTTGGGTCGCAAAAACCGCGGCCGTCCCCTAGATCGGTGCACTCAGGCGCCACCTCCGCCACTCTGGGACACTCGTTGATGGCGGTCGGGTCGCAAATCCGCTGGCACGTGGGGCCGTTCCTGCCCTCTCCCTCACAGGTCGCTCCGGGGATGCACACGCAGACGCCACCGAGGACGCAGTCGAGGCTGAAGTCGCAGAGGAATCCGATGTCCCCCGGGCGGTACTCCGGGTTCTCGAGCTCTCCGGGTAGGCAGAGCCAGAGCTCCGGGGCGGCGCCACCCACGCCCCCGATGCCGCCGATACCGCCTGCGCCGCCTGCGCCGGCTTCACCGCCCATGCCGCCCTCGCCGCCTGCGCCCGAGCTGCCGCCAATGCCTTCGAGATCGGAGAGCACCTCCACCGATTCCAAGCACGCCGCTCCGTTACCACATCGCACTTGGTCGGCGTCGCAGACCTTCATGCAGTATTTCCCGTAAACGGTGTCGGCACAGATCGAACCGCCGCGGCACTCCGACGTTTGGAAGCACGCAGCGCCCTCGTTGATCGGCTTCGCGCAGGCGAACAGAAGCGCCATCAGCAAAGCAAAGGGCAAAAGAAGAGCTCGGGGGTTCATCGAGACGGTATGTAGCAAGAGAGCCGGGGGGGCGCGATTTTTGTACAGTGGAGGCCTTGCCTAGGCGCCGATCTCGGATCCGTGATGGGGCGCGGCTCCGTATTGCTGGGCGCGTTCGTGATAAACGAAGAGCTCGGCGCCTTCACCGAGAGCCGCGCTTTCGAGCGCTGATTTATCGGGTCGAAAGCCGTCGGTCATCGGGATGCGTTCGAGGCGCTTGACCCAGTGTGGCCGCTCCCTCGGGTCCAGTCCTGCGGCAAACTCGTTCCAGGCCTGCAAATCCAGCCCTCGATTGCCCTCGGTGACCACGACCGCCACGGGACGATCGAACCCGTCTTGCTGGACCCCGTACACGACGTTGTGTCGGAGGGCCGCAAAGCCATAGAGGGCATCCTCAATCGACCGGGTGGCGACGACTCCGGTCGCCGTGCGCAGCATCCGGCTGACCCGGTCGACGAACCAAAAGTCACCGTCAACATCGCGCCGCAGCACGTCCCAGGTGACGAACCAGGTGTCGTCGGGCTCGAAGACTCCGCGAAGCAAACGTAGGCCGGCCTCGTCGCCTCCAGTGAAACTCGCGAGCGGATGGTCGGCGTCGAGTCGCGCGAGCAAAATACCGGGCTCATTGTCGTCGCATCGAATCAGCAGCCCGTGCTCATCGCGTCCGAACTCCTCTGCCTCGAAGTCGTAGCGGACCAGCTTGACCTCCGCGCTCCCCGGAAGCGGACGACCGAGCGCGCCCACCTTTTCACCCGAGGCGTTGGCGAGCACAGCATTGCCTTCTGTGGCTGCATAGAACTCCAAAATCCCAACCGGACCGAACCGATCGACGATGCGCTGCCAGACGTCACGCCGTAAGCCGCTTCCCGCAAACAGGCGAATCGGGTTTTCGTTGTCCGAAGCGGAAGGCTCGGCCCGCAAGAGCTCGCGCAGCATCTCGCCCGCATAGAAGACCACCGTCGCGCCGTATCGACGCACGTCGTCCCAAAACGCATCGGGGTCGAATGCTGTGGCGAGCGCCAGGCGGGACCCACCCACGAGGCCGCCGCCCACGGTCACCAACATGCCGGCCGGGTGATGCAGAGGCAGGCAACAGTACACGGTGTCGCGCGGCGACAAGCTGCAGGCGGCAGCGGCGCCATAAGCCGAGAAGGCCCAGCGCTGGTTGGTGATCTTGGCCGCACGCGGGCTCTTTCCCCTTCCCGCCGTGAGCATGATCATCGCCAAATCGCGGGCAAGCCCGGGGTTGGGCTCATACCAGCCGGGAAGCTCCACCGCGTCGGGGTCGATTTGCTCCATGTCGGTGACGCCCGGTGGGAGCGAGCGTTCTTCGCCCACTCCACCGAGGACGAGGGCCTGGCCGAAGAGCTCCTTGCCCAAAGCCGCGTTCTCGGGGTCGGTAACGAGGAAACGCGGCGCCGAGCCATGGAGCGCATCTTCGAGCGTGGCGCGCGAACGGCTCGGGCTGAGCAGAATCGGCACCGCACCCAAGCGGCTCAACGCGGCGGTCATCGAAAGGTAGCTCGGACGAGCGCCCATCAAGACGGCAACCGGCTCACCGCGGCGAACACCACAGCGAATCAAGCCCCGAACGACGTTGTCAACGCGTCGGTCCGCCTGCGCGTAGGACAGGGCGCGGCCTTGCCAAAGAAAGAAGGTCCCCTCCGGATCGGCGTGCGCCTTTTCGGAAAGCGCAAGACCCAGGTTCACCCGCGTGTCGGGCTGCATCTGTTGGAGAACGCTGAGGCGGGGCACTTGCCAGCGCAGGTTGTCGAGCTCCCCGCCTAGGTCGGTCGCGGCTCGGCCGACGCGCTGCCACCAAGCGCCCACGGTGCCAACGATGGTTCGATAGAAGAGCTCGATATCGAAATCGACCTCGTCGAAGCTCGCTTCCTCCGGTTCTTCGAGTGGTGCCGGCGCTTG
>CAMYJN010000202.1 GCA_947258625.1 uncultured Polyangiaceae bacterium
GCTCGCGCCTTTCCTGCTCGAGGCGACCATAGAGCTGGACCAGGCCAGCCCATTCGCTCACCGAAGCCTCACGCCGCGCGCGTTCGAGGTCCGCTCTGCGCAGACAGTCTCGCAAGCGAACGGCCTTCTGCTGCATTGAACCTTCGAAGGACCGATCGATCTCTAGCATGAGCACGTGGACATCATTCAAGTCGCCAAGGAGCTCTTGTAACTTTTTGGTTCGCTTCACCACCAACTGTGCCTCGCCGGCATAGGCTCGAATCGGCTCGAGGAGGTAGCGAAGCCGCTTGGCCACGATGCGGGCTTCGTGGAGCCGCTCGGTGTGCTCGACGCTCACAACCTGTCCCAGATTCACCAAGAGGTCGGTGGCGTGGGCCTCGACTTGGTTTGCCAAGGTTCGCCCAAAGCTCACAAGGGGCTCTTCGGCGAGAAGGTTCTGCTCGCTCCGCATGACAGCGAGTCGTTCTTCGAGCTTTTCGGCGGTTCGCCTGAAGCTCGTCCTCAGCTCGGAGTCGAGCGACTCGGCGCACTTCCTGCGGCGCTCGAGCATGACGGAGGAAAGCCAGTTGAGCCCCGCGAGATGCTCGGGCGCGAGGTCGCCGTGTTGCTTCGCGAGCCATTCGAGCCCTACTTCGGCTTCGCGGCCCGCGCCCGTCGCTCGCTGGATGGCACGAAGCCGTTTCCGGTCTTTCGCTCGCACGGCGGTCTCGAGCTGCGGCCGGTACGCGCGGAGCTGGCTCCGCAGTCGTCGGATGGCGACCCGGAAATCATGGAGCGCCTCGCGGTCGACGCGATCGTCCAACCGGCGCTCCGCGGTACGCGCTGCCGCCAGGCTCTTGAGCGCCAGGCGTCGCGCGGACTCCTCGTCGCTCCGAAAAAGGAGATCGTCGGGTAGGCTGCTCCGCCGCTTGGCTTTGGGCTGTTCGGGGAGCCCCTCTTGCGCCTTTGCATCAGGCTTTGAAACCGCAATGACCGGTGCCGGATATCGTCGTTCGCCAGTGATGGTGCCGCTCCTGAGTCGATCAGAACTAGTACAGGTCGAGCGATCGCGTCAACAGCCTTGAGGCCAAGCCCCGTGACAAATAGGGAGGCTAGCCTCCCTATTTGTTCTACGGGGCGTCCCCGGGAGGATTCGAACCTCCGACCTTCGGTTTAGGAAACCACTGCTCTATCCTACTGAGCTACGAGGACTTAGGTGGCGGCGTATAGCATGTGATTCGCCGCACATCACCAGGTGAAAACCGGTATCCGGTTCACTTCTTCGCCCGTTCGCGCTATACGAATCCTCGTTAGAAATGCGAACCCTTGTCTTAGATCAGGGCTATCAGCCCCACCGAATCATCAGCTGGCAACGCGCTGTCTGCATGATTTTCGACGGCAAAGTCGAGGTCGTCGAAGAATACGACGAAGACATTCGCTCGGTCAGCATCACCATCAAGATGCCAGCCGTCGTTCGGCTCCTACGAACCATCGTCGGGCGCAAACGTGCGATCAAGTTCTCCCGGATCAACGTCGCGATGCGAGATGACTTCAAATGTCAGTACTGCGGCGTCCGCCATCGACTTCGCGGACTCACGTACGACCACGTGGTTCCCAAATCCCAGGGCGGTAAGACCAACTGGGCGAACATCGTGATGGCCTGCTACGGCTGCAACGAGAAGAAGGGCAATTGCACACCCCGGCAGGCAGGCCTTCGCCTGCGACGTCCTCCGGTCAAACCCAAGTGGCTTCCCGTGGTGTCATTTCGCGTCGACCCGGCCAGCTCGATCCCCGAGGCCTGGGCAAACTGGGTCTACTGGCACGGGCGTTTGGAGAGCGATCCCTAGCGGTTACCAGCTGCTCGAAGAGCCACCGCCTCCAAAGCTTCCACCGCCGCCGGAGAAGCCACCGCCGCCGCCGGAAAAGCCGCCGCCTCCAGACGACCAGGATCCACCCGACCAGCCTGCGTGCCGTCGGCCTCGGCCCCGTTTTTGTTTCTTTCGCTTTCGGCCGAAGAACGACCAAACGATTGGCGCGGAAACGAGCCAAACGAGAATGAAAAAGGGCGCGGCGCTAGGGCCGATCGTGGCAATGCCGCCCACGCCGATGAACGGGATTAGAAAGAGATACAGAAACCACTGGAACGGATTGGTGCCAACCACGACGAACACAAACGGCATCAGGAACAAGAGCCAGAAGAGGCCGAAAATCTTCGGCGGAAGATCGGCCTGCATGTCACGTGCGGTCGGCGGAGGGAGGGTGCTCGTTCCGCGGATCAAGCCGTCCATCGCTTCGACCGCGCGCTCGATCCCGGCATCGAAGTCGCCGGCGCGGAAACTCGGCCTCAAAACCTGATCTAGGATTCGTCGCGACAACACGTCACTCAGGACAGGCTCGAGGCCGTAGCCGACCTCGAGGCGCATCTTTCGATCGTTCTTCGCGATGAGAAGCAGCGCACCGTCGTCCTCGTCGGCGCGACCGAGGCTCCAAGCTTCGGCAACGCGAAGGCTGTAGTCTTCGAGCTGCTCGCCTTGAAGGCTCTCGATCGTGAGCACGGCGACCTGCGCGCCCGTGTCCTGTTCGAGCTTCGCCAACAGCGTATCGATACGGGCCTCCGTACCGGGATCGACCAAATTCGCGTAGTCGTTGACGCGTCCGGAGAGCTCGGGGACGCTTAGAGCGAAGGCGACGACCGGCACCAAGCACAGAAGAGGCATGGCGAGAACCAGTCGCGCTCTAGTCATGACGAAACCTCGGCTCGTCGGAAAGTTGGTTTTCCTGGTCTGCTGCTTGGACGCCGTGGGCTTCCAAGAGGGCCGCGCAGCGCTCCACCCCGTGAATCAAGGCCGCAGCCGGCCTTCCACGCCGAATCCCGAGGGCCAGCTCGCTCGAAATCTCGTCCCAGGCTTCGTCGGCAACGCGCTCGTCGATCCCCTCGTCGGCGAGCACCAAGACTCGATGCTCAAACAAAGCGACGAAGATCAGGACCCCGGTACGTTCGCGGGTGGCGAACACCTGTTCGTCCAGGAACGCCTCGGCCGCTCGGCCGTCCACCCGGCTATCGAGAGCCTCTTCCCCGATCAGCCTTCGAGCGACCCCATCGAACCGGCTCGCAACCCAGCCAGCCACCAAGCCCAGCTGAAATCCAATCAGAATCCACAAGTGGTCGGGCGCCCCCCAGCCCCCGAAACGCCAGACAGTGACACTCGCACAGAGCGCGCCCAGTGCGCCGCCGATCAGCGCGCCTTTCCACGCCACTTCGGGGTGCGGGTCGCAGCGCTCGGTCACGTAGACGACGAGCTCGCCGGCGGTCTTCCGTTCCGCCGCAGTCGTCGCAGCCTGGATTGCTTCTCGGTCGGCTTTGGAGAAGAAGGTGTCGATTCGCCGTGGCACGGCGCGGGCTAGAACTCGACCTTGGGAGGTTCGTCTGCCCCCGGCGTCGACTCGAAGTACGGTTTGTCGCCGAAGCCCATGATGTTCGCCAGCAGAATGGTAGGGAACTGCCGTCGGGTCTTGTTGTAGTCCAGGGTCGCATCGTTGAAGCGCTTTCGCTCCACGCTGATTCTGTTCTCGGTGCCTTCGAGCTGCGCTTGAAGATCACGGAATGCCTCGGTCGCTTTGAGCTCGGGGTATCGCTCCACCACGACGAGCAAGCGCGACAAGGCCGACGACAATTGAGACTGCGCTGCCTCGAACTGCTCCAGCTGCGCGGCGTCGGGCGCCGTTTCGAAATTGACCTGTCCGACTTTGGCGCGTGCCTCCACCACTTGGGTGAGCGTCTCTTGCTCGAATTCCTTGGCGCCTTTCACGGTCGCCACCAAGTTTGGAATCAGATCAGCGCGTCTTTGATAGACGTTCTCGACTTGGCTCCACGCGTTGTCGACGCCTTCGTCGAGCTGGACGAGGCGGTTGTAGCTACCGACCCCGGTTGCCACCAGGATCAGTGCGATCACGACGATCACCCCGCATCCAATCAAGCCCTTGCTCATAGTCCCTCCTCCGTCTTCCGGTCGCGCGAGGATGCGCGCAGACCCCGTACCTGGTCAAGGCCCCCGGGCTTCAGATGTCGATCCGATCGCCGCGGGCCGGCGTGTGAACGGTCGGAAAGCCGCGCTCTTCGAGGAGTGATTTGAGCGTCTCGCGCCCCGGGTCTTCGCCGTGCACGAGGGCGATTTGCCGAAGCGGGCCCGCCGCGCGAACCGCTTCGGCGTATGCAACCAGATCGTCCTGGCCGGCGTGTGCACTGAAGCCGTTCAGCACGACGACCTCAGCATGGCGTTCTCGCTCGACGCCAAAAATACGGACTCGCGTCCGCTGCTCGACAAGACGGCGTCCGAGTGTGTGCTGCGCCTGCCAGCCGACGATGAGCACCGCGTTCTTTCGATTCTCGATGGTGGCGACCAAATGATGGACGACTCGGCCGAACTCGCACATCCCGCTCGCCGAAATGATCACGCAGGGTTGGTCGCTTCGGTCGATCGCTTTCGAATCTTCCACGGATGACACGTACCGCAGGCCATCGAAGTCAAAAGGGGAGTCGCCTTTGAGCAGACGTTCGCGCGTCCGGGTGTCGAAGCATTCCGGATGCATTCGAAAGACGTCGGTCAGCTTCACCGTCAGGGGCGAATCGACATAGACCGGAACATCGGGGAGCCGCCCCTGGTCTTTGAGCTGCTTGAGCGAGTAGATCAGCTCTTGGGCGCGTTCGAGCGCAAACGACGGCACGACCACCTTGCCGCCGCGGCCAATCGTGCGAGCAATGACCTCGTGGAGCTCGTTCTCCATCTCCTCGATCGGGTCGTGGTTCCGATCGCCGTATGTGCTTTCCATGATCAAGCACGACGCACTCGGAGGGACCTCGGGATTGCGAAGGATTGGCATGTTATGCCGACCGAGGTCGCCTGAAAATACCAAACGCCGCTGTTCGCCCACGACATCGACGTCGAGCGCGACCATGGCGCTCCCGAGGACGTGACCCGCGTCGTAGTAGGTGAGCGTCACCCCTTCGGCGATCGCTTGGGGTCGATGATAGGGAACGCCAACCATGAGCTCGAGCGTTCCGACCACGTCCTTCTGGTCGTAGAGCGGTTCAACGAGTTTCATGTCGGCACCGTTCTTTTCGACTTTTCGGTTGATGTAGGCCGCGTCCTGAGCCTGAATCTCCGCCGAGTCTTCCAGCATCGCCGCACAGAGGTCGCGAGTCGCGGGGGTGCAATAGATCGTCCCCCGGAAGCCTTGGCGATAGAGACGTGGCAGGGCGCCCGAGTGATCGATGTGGGCATGGGAGAGAACCATCACGTCGATGTCTCTCGCGCGGAAGCCCAGCTCCCGGTTACGTTCGATGGTTTCCGAACGGCGCCCTTGGAACAGGCCGCAGTCGAGCAAAATGCGGGCCTTCTCGGTGTGAACGATATGTCTCGAGCCGGTGACGTTGCCACC
>CAMYJN010000203.1 GCA_947258625.1 uncultured Polyangiaceae bacterium
GACGATGCACGGAAAGTTGTCGGCAGCATGCAGATCGGAGTCTCGACGCACAGCCTCGAACAGGCCATCACGGCAGAAGCCGAGGGCGCGGACCTCATCGCATTCGGCCCGGTCTTCCCAAGCAAAACCAAAGAGAACCCGGACCCCATCGTGGGTCTGGGAAAGCTCGCGAAGGTTTGCGAGTCCGTGTCGCGGCCGGTGGTTGCCATCGGTGGAATTTCCCCCGAAAATGCTCAGGAAACGCTCCGGGCCGGGGCGCGTCATCTCGCGGTGATTTCGGCCCTGCCGCGCTTCCTCGACGGGGCGCGATAGGGCTTCACTTCATTTCTTCGAAGTACTGAATCGCGGTTTCGATGGCGGCACCGAGCGCCTGATTCACCAGGTTCGCGGTCGCGTCTTCGCCGCTGCGAAGCGCCTCGTAGTACCGCTGCCGTTCGGTTGCATGAATGACGACCGGCGGAAATCCGCCACGCATCAAAATCAAATTCATCACCAGTCGCGCGACCTTGCCGCTATGCCTAGGAAACGGATAGATGTGAAGCAGCTGGTAGTGCGCCTTACTCGCCATCCGTACCGGGTGCATCGTCTTCTTGGTATCGGGATCCGAAAGCCATTGGACGAGTTGCCGCATCCGGTAGCTGATCTTGTCCGGCTGCGAGATCTCATGGAAGTAGAGCCGGTGAAGCGGCATGTCCTTGCGGTACTTCGGGGGCCCTTTACCCTCGAGCTCCTCGGGAGCCAGCTGCGCGTAGAGCTTCTTGATGACGTCCAGGTTCACCGTGAATCGGCGGCGAGAGGACATCTCGCGAATCATCTCGATCGCGCCCATGTGGTTGCGGACCTCGTCGTAGACGGGGATGAGAGCAGGGTCGGTGATGGCCTCGTCGTAGATGGCGGCTCTGAGCTCGTCCATGGAGTAGACGACGCCTTCGAGCGCACTATCGTGGTAGATCCAGGCGATGTCGAAGCGCTCTTGATACTCTTGGCGCGCCCCCGCGTTGGCCGAATCGAGCAACTCTTGAAGCTGGGCGACTCGCTCTTCTAAGCTCGGACCCTGAAGCGCTTGAACCAAGGAATTCCCTCCACTCACGGGCAGCCTACAAGGTCGGCTCCGTGCGGCCGGCGAAGCTATCAGCGGGACCCCAGGACGTCAACCATGACCGAATTCGACTAATTGAGAGCATCTGAAATCGCTCCGCGCAGCCGCATTTTGCTCGGAACACCTGTAGAAGCCCAGCATATGATGCCATCACGACCCACCACAATCACCGTAGGAAGCATCTTGATGGCGTATCGCCGTTGAACCGTTCCGGTGCGGTCGTGCAGGCTCGGGAACTCGGTGCCAAACGCAGCGTGGGCCGCCTGCAGGCTCTGTCGGTCGATGGGCTCGACATTGACCGCGTAGAACGCGACGCCGCGCTCGGCGAACTCCTCGCGCAGGTCGTTGAGAATCGGCGTCGTTCGTTTGCAGGCTCTGCACCAGCTCGCCCAGAAGTCGAGAACCACGACTCCGCCAGACATGTCGGAGAGCCTCACCGTGCTTAGGCCGTTCGGTTCGGCCCCGGCGGCAACCGCCATGCTCAGGTCTGGCGCTTGCTCCCCGATCAGAGGTGACGCGTTGCCGCGGGTCATCCAAGCATAGAGAGCGACGAAGACCATCGCCGTCACGAGCCAGTGAATCCACCTTCGCGCTGCGGGCTTGGGCGAGTCAGTCATCATGACTCCATGAGCGGAAGCTCGATGCTAAACCGCGCTCCCCCTTCGGGTGCTCGATCGAGCCTCACTTCGCCACCGTGTTCCAACACCACTTTCTTTACGATCGCCAAGCCAAGCCCCGTGCCCTCGGCCTTGGTGGTGTAGTAGGGATCGAAAACGCGCTCCCAATTTTTCTCGTCGATACCGGGACCATTGTCGCGTATCTCGACGAACCCGGACCCTTGGCTTTGGTACGCGCGGACCAGCACACGGCCGCCTCCAGTTGGATGGGCCTCGTAGACAGCCTGAATCGCGTTCCGCAAAATGTTGTCCACCCCGCGCTTGAGCATCATGGGGTCCATACGCACGCGGATGGGTTCCGTTGCACAAGTGAGCTGGACTTCGACCGGCGCCGCAGCCCCGTGGCCTACGTCCTCGAGGACAGCTGGAATCGAAATCCGGATGCTCTCGATGAGCTCGCACAAATCGGACGGGGATAGATCGGCCCGCGGAAGCTTGGCAAAGGCGCTGAATTCGCCGACCAACCGACGGAGCGTAGCGACCTCCTCCTCGATGATCGCCCGCGCCTGAAGCAGCTTCTTCTGATAGTCCTCGTCTTCGCCAGCATAGGTTTCGGACATCTCCTGAGCAGCGAGCTGTATTGGCGTCAGTGGATTTTTGATCTCGTGCGCGAGGCGACGGGCAAAATCCTGCCAGGCGCCGATACGCTGCAGGTATTCGATGCGGGTGCGCGAATCACGGAGGTCGCGAACCATCTGGTTGAAAGCCTTCGTGAGCTCGGTGATCTCATCTCTTGCTCCGGTAGGCAGGGCAACCGTGAGATCACCGGCGCCGACTTTTCGAGAGGCGTCAGCCAAATCGGTGACACGGCGGGTGACGCGGCGCGAAACGATCGCACCGATCAAGAACGCCACGAGGATGACCAGGAACGCCAGCACCCCGAAGACCCACGCATACACATCTGAAACGGAAGCGCCTTGCTGTTGCAGACGCGAGTACACATCGGCAACCTCGCCGGCTTCTTGCAGCCGCTCGAAGTACCGCTCCGGTACGGAGACCTCGACCGCGATTCGTAGCTTGCCTGCGCCTCTGCCCGTCTCCCGATCGCGGATCGTGGTGCGTAGCGCGCCGCCGACGGGGTCCGGCGGACGAACCACATTGGCCAGGACCTCATCGGCGTCATCGATGAGTCGAATGCTTTGCACGCCCTCATATCGGTCGAGGAGCTCGGTGAGAAGACTATCGAGCGCCGTATCGCTTCGGCTTCTGGCGAGCTGGGCTTCGACTGCCCAGAGCACGGCGTCCGCGACCTGATCGGAACCCACGCGAAGCGCTATGAGCTGCCCGCGTCGCGCCTCCACGCCGTGGACCAGCTCCGCGCCAAAGCGCTCGTTCACCCCGACCGCGTACACGTCGCGGAGGGCGCCCTGGGCGAGGAAAATGCTTCCGCCAAGTGCCAGAAACACCGCCAAGCCGATCGCGAACAGGATCTTTCGCTCGAATCGGCTCATTCGGGCACCCTCAGGATCTCGCTCCGGAACGCGATGGCGCGCTCGGCTTTGCAGATTCGACGCCGGACGATGTTGACGCTGATCGGACCAACCGGATCTCCGCCGGAAGAAGGACGGATGAGCTCGCGGCACTGTTTCTTCGAGATCGGATTGAACTCCGCCTTCACTGCGAAGTAGATGTCTCTTCCTTTTTGCAGCGCGTAGCTGTTCGGCTCCCCGACGAACAGACCTTGGATGAGCAGACACCGGTCGAGTACCTGTTCCAGCGTTTTGAGCCGCTCGCTTTGATCGCCGATCCGTACGAGATAGCCATCCTCCCAGAGGTCACGCGTCACGTCGCATCCAAATTGCCGGACGCCCATCCTCCAGTTCGAACCGTTCAGGTGCGCGCTGACGGTCACTTCCATGCGCTTTCGAAGGCCGCTCGATAGCTCCCGACGCACGCGCTCGTCGGCAAGATCTTTTGCCGAGAACGACACCCGGGCGGCACCGCGTGACCAAGTCACGCCAAGGTCACGCTTGGGAAGTTGCGACTGCCCGTAGGCCACCGCCGCAACCAACAAGACCAACGCTGCAACGGCAACTCTCACAGGCGGACGAACCCCAATATCGTCGAGAAACCGAACTGGAAAACCCCGACTCGCGTGTCGAACCGGAAACCAAAGTCGAAGGTCAGGTCGAGCGGAAAGCGCGAAATGCCGCTGTAGCCGATGACCCCGCCGAAGCCGGTCCGCTGGTTTCTCAGGTCTGTCAAAGAAATCAGCCCGATGAGCCCATAGACGTTGACCTCGCGAAGACCACGCTCGCGCGCGTTCTGATAAACGGGCACGTCGTATCCAACGTCGAGCCGCCAGGCGAGCTCGCCCAGGTAGTTGTTTTCGATCGAAGTGCCCAAAAGATTGGGCGGTGGACGCGCGTCGAGCTGCATCTCGAGGAATCGTGACGGGATCAGATCCGAGAGGTCCGAGATGTGGTAGAGGTAGAAGAACGGCGTGTTCCCAAAGGCCGCGCCGCCGAAAAATCCGATCCGAATCGTGTGCTTCCACGGAAGCCGCCACCAACGCCTGACCCAGACATCGATCTTGATGAAGTCGTAGTCACTGCCGAGAGCGCGCGTTCCAAGCATGACGTCGCCGACGAACAAGACGCCCTCCTTGGTGATGCCCGGGTCGTCGCGCTTGTCGAAGGTCAGCCTGAACCGCAGCGAAGAAACGAAGCTCCTGCCGTCTTGGATCGCGAAATCGATCGGCTGGATCTCGCTGCCAACCACCTGGCTGGCTGCCTGAGGGCGGCTGAGCACGCTGACGATGTCGCCGATCCAATCGAGGCTGTAGCGCAGCTTGGAGGTGAATTCCTTGCCGGTGCCGACCATGAAGCCGCCCCGCCGATAGCGGACGACCGCATTGGTGACGACCGAGCTGCCAGGACAGGTCGGTGCGCCGCAAGGCACGCTGACCAAGGGTTCGTTCCCATAGAACTCCCTGCCATTGAGAAAGAACGTGCCGAATCGGACGCCGTATTCATTCTTGATCAGCTTCGGGTACCGGAGGTCCAAGCGTCCGCCCTGCTGGAATTCGCTGATCAGCGCGGTCCCGGACAGGCGGATGCCGAGGCCGGCGAGGTTGGTCTCGGTGACCTTGAAACCAAGCCACGGAAACAAGGTTCGGCCTTTGTCGGTGGTTTGCCGTACGCCTTTGGATAGGCCCGCGACCAGTTTCTCGATGACAAAGGTGTTGCGCTCCTTCACTTGGACGACGAGCACCACGTAGCCACGCTCGGCACCCCGTTCGAGACGGATGTCGACGCTGTCGAACCAGCCCGTGCCCATCAGTCGCCATTCGGTATCGAGGAGCTCTGGTGATTCCGGGTCGAGAAAGTCGCCTTGTTTCAGCGGGACGAACTTGCGAACCACATGCGCTTTCGTTCGCTTGTTGCCGATGACGACGATGCCCTCGAGCACGTAGCGGACTTGCGAGGAAACTTGATCCGAATGGCGATCTTCGGTCGCTACCCCATACGGGTCGCGAAACTCCTCTGGGTCTTCGTCCTCGGATGCACCCTCCTCAATGGGGGCCGGAACGACGTCGCCGGGACGATAAGGCTCGCCCCTAGGATCAAAATCCTGCGCACCGGCGATCGAGGGGTCGGTCACGCCCGCC
>CAMYJN010000204.1 GCA_947258625.1 uncultured Polyangiaceae bacterium
CTGCGAGGGACGTAGCTCGGCCCCTGAGAGGCGAGGACCCGGTCGAGCCTTTCCTGAAGCGCCTCGTCGACGAACGCGACGCCCGGCACATCCGGATCGCTTTCGGCGCCCCCGCTCGGCTCCGCGGCCGACTGGGGCGCGCTCGGCTGGGCCGGGTCGCAGGCCAAGCCGGGCAGCGCCGCGGCGGCGACCAGGAGCAAAGCTCCAAAACGCGTTTGTGGGAATCGGTTCATTTTGCCCAAACCCCAATGAGAACGGGAGCTTGCGGAAGGAGGCTCCTAGGGCTACATCCAGTGGATCGCAACCGGATGCAAGCCCAGCGCGTCCGTGATACACGACGGGCTCCATTTTCCGAGCCCCGGGGCCGGCTTTTACCCGATTTGCGAGGAACTGTAATCGATGGCTGAGTCTACACCCTCCGTAACACCCAGAGTTTTCGAGCACATCAGCCGTAAAGACTGGGGCCGCTCCGTGCTCGTCGTCGAGATCCCGGACAAGCGAACGTTCCTCTTCGAGGACGGAGCGGAGCGCAGCTTTCGGCCCGACTACTGGCACAAGATGGAAATCATCGAAGTGCAGGCCAACGAGGCCGTGCGCATCGACCGGATCGCGCGTCGCAACCAGGCCCCGGCGCCGGGCTCGACCCGCAAGTCGAAGGCCCCGCCGAAGAAGCCCGACATCACGTTCGGGCAGCAGGTGGCCTACTTCATGACCCTCTACCCAGTCGGTTTCGAGGACGAGTCGTACATCAAATCCGAGCGTGGCGTGGCCGGCGCCAAGGGCAGGGAGAAGCTCAAGGACGCCGCGATCGAGCGCGCCGAGGATCTCCTCAGCCAAAAGAACCTGGACGAGCTGACCGGGAACCGGAGCTATGAAGAGATCCACCAGATGATCTACGAGTTTCTGACGAGCACCAAGAGCACGACACAAAAGGCTGAGGCGACTCGGTTCAAGAACCTGCCCGAAGACAGCCGAGAGACCGTGGCGCTGGCGCTTCGAGAGCTGCTTTACGGGGAGCGGACGTATCCGATTCGCTTCGACTCGTTCGTCGCGGCGCTGGATGTCGAGGACGGCGCCACTTGGCCCCTGACGACCCTGCTCCCCGCGCTCGTCTACCCGGCCGATCATCTGTTCGTGAAGCCGACCTTCCTCAAGAAGCAGGCGCTCATCCTAGACATCGATCCGAAGTACGACACGACGCCGAACTCGACGACGTACGTGCAGTTCTTGGAGGCCGCCAAGAAGACGATGCAGCTTCTGCAGGAAGCAGGACAGCGGCCGCGCGACCTCTGGGACGTCCACGTGTTCATCTGCAAGACGCTCAGCCCGAAGGCCATCAAAGAAGCTACCGGCGTCGCGTAGCGCTGCGCGATGAAGGCGTTGGTCCGAGCGGAATCGTGGCCGATTCGAGGTGGTTTTCGGATTGCGCGCGGTGCTCGGGCCTCGGCCGACGTGGTCGTGCTCGAGCTCCATGACGCAGGCTCGATAGGGCGAGGCGAATGCGTGCCCTACGCGCGGTACGGGGAATCGATCGACTCGGTGTCCGCGGAGATCGAGGCGGCTTGCCAGACTCTGCGCGGGAAAGATGCGCATGCTCAATTGGCCTCGATACGGGCCGGCGCCGCCCGGAACGCGATCGATTGCGCACTCTGGGAGCTGAGGGCGAAGCGCCTGGGCACGGAGGTCTGGCGGCTTGCAGGGCTCGACGCCCCGCCGCGCGCCGTTTACAGCATGCGCACGGTCAGCGTCGACAGCCCCGAGAATATGAAGACGGCAGCGGCCGAGCTCGCGCAGGCGCCTGTGATCAAGGTAAAGGTGGACGGCGGTTCGGACACGGAGCGTATCGAGGCGGTGCACCAATCTGCGCCCGATGCTGCGCTCGTCGTGGATGCAAACGAAGCTTGGTCCGCGCAGCAGCTGGAGGCTTGGCTGCCGCAGCTACCCGAGCTTGGCGTCGTGTTGCTCGAGCAACCGCTTGCGGCACGTGATGATGCTGCCATCGAGGGCCTCGAACGCGTCGTGCCGATCTGCGCGGATGAATCGTTTCACGATCGGAGCTCGTTCCCCGAGGTCGTGAATCGCTACGACGTGGTCAACATCAAGCTCGACAAGACCGGCGGGCTCAGCGAAGCGCTTCATTGCGCCCAGGAAGCAAGACGCTTTGGCCTGCAGATCATGCTTGGATGCATGGTCAGCACGTCTCTGGCGATCGAGCCCGCGCTCCTGCTGGCTTCCAAGGCAGAATACATTGACCTGGACGGGCCCCTACTCCTGGAACGCGATCGAGAGGGTGCACTTCATGACCGGGATGCCGGCCTCCTGCGACCGTCAGGCTCGATCTGGGGCGCCCCTTAGGAACGAGACCGCGCCGCGAATCACCGAGGGGTGATTCATGACGAAGGTGTGGATCGCCGGGACGACGTGATGCTCGCTTGCGCCCTCGAGGCGAGTCTCGTCTACCGTCACCAGGCCGTCTCCGGGTACACCGGCCGCATCACCGGCAAAGATCGCGACCGGAACCTCGGGCACAGGAAGCGTCATGGCAAAGCCTTCGGCGATCTGTCCATACGAGGGGCCGAGAATGCCTCGCATGACGCCCCCCTTGTCGAGAGAGCCTGCAAGCGATGCGCCCCGATTGGGCGGCGCAATCATCACGATCCGATCGACGGCCGAGCGCCACGGAGCAACGTAGCGAAGGAGCTGCCGAATGACCAATCCGCCGAGACTGTGGGACACGAACGAGAGCTTGTTGGGTGTGGGGATATGGTCCAGCAGCTCGGCAAGCGTTGCGGCGTGATCCTGGATCGACCTCCGGGTGCTCGGGTAGTCGAGACGCGCGGTCGTGAACCCCGCTTCTTGAAGCGCCTTGTCCAACCTCGCGAGTGAGCGGCGTGTGCGGCCGAGGCCGTGCAGCAGGACCACGAGGCGATCGATCGGTGCCCCCACCGGTCGCGCCTCTTCGAGTGCTTCGGTGCACTTCGCCCATGCGCCGCGACAAACGATCCGACCCGCCGGATTGAGCAGCCTGCAGGTCTGCCCATCCCAATGGCGCTGCAGTCGCCAACCGTCACGCCATCGCGCGTCCGCCCAGAATTGGGTGCCGGAGGGCTCGATCATCCCCCAAGATCTTCTTTGAGCCTGTCCTGAATCTGGTTGTCGCTGGGATAGATCTCTTCGACGTGCTCCGAATCGACCAGGGTCGCGGTCAGCTTTTTGAGCATGTGCTTGACCGAGCGAGCGTCGGAACCTGCGGTGACGAGCTCGATGAGCAGGGCGTCCTTACGGTCTGGGTCGAGCTCCAGCTCGCCCTGCTCCACCATGCGATCGAGCGAGCCGGACAAGGCCTGCAGCAGTTTTCGCGTGAAAGGCGTGTGCTGAAAAGGCGGCGGCTCGTCGACGTACTCGTCGTGCTCGTCGGGCGCTGGGACGCTGGCCGCCGTCCGCCAGCCGTCGTGCCGCTCGATCCATTCGCCGGCCATCTCCGCAAGCTTTTGGTCTTGTCCGGCTGCGGTCTGGTCGATGATTCTCGGGACATCCCCGGCATGGATCGCCTGCTCGAAGTCGATCAGGTGATCGACGAGAGACCGGTGAATTGCGTCCATGTCGGAGACGCCAATTTCTTCGGGAAGCTCGAGCGAACGCGTCGCGAGGAATCTTCGTGTGAGCCAGAGAGAAAGGCGCCGCTGCCAGCCATCTTCGCGATCGACCGACGCGCTGCTGCCGTCAGACTCGACGAGCGGCCATTGGCCTCGGGAGATCGCATCCCAGGCCTCGAACAGCGGCGTGTCGAGAAGCTCTTCGACGATGTATAAACCGGACGTCGGTCCTTTCTCCCACTCGTCGTCGAGCAAGGCGGATGCTTCGCTTTGAATGTCTTGAAGCTTCGCGTCGTCGAGCTCGCCCTTGGCGTGCAGAACCTGCGCGGTCATCCAGCGAAGCGCATCGGTGAGGTCTGCGAATTCGAGGTCGCCGCGCATTCCGTCTTTGAGTGTGTAGACGCGGTGTCGGCCCTCGGGATCGGCGATCGTGTCGGCGAGAAAGATCAGGTCGTCGAGCTGGGAAGCAACGAACGGTTCCACCTCCCCGACCTGAAGCGCCCAGTGCAATCGCCACGGTCGGGAAGAATCGCCGACGGCCATTCCCGCATAGGTGGACTCGAGGGTCTCCAGCAATTGAAACCCGTGTTCCGCGCTCGATGTCACGTGCAAAAGATCCACGAACGCGTCGATTCGAGACTCGCCGAGCTCGGGCGGCTGACCCGGTTGGCCGAGGGCATCCCAGTACGCCTGGATCCCCTGCAGAAACGGCTGTTGAGGCATAGGCAGCGGAAACTAGCCCAATTTCGGAAAGGTGAAAGCCCGCCGTCCACTTGAAACACGTTCTATTTTTGCCTAGACCCGTTCAGCATGCCCGCAGCCGCGCCTTCGCCGGATTCGAGCGCTGCAGGAAGTAGAGCCCAGGGAGCCAAACGATGCCGATTGATGAGGATGCTTTCAGAGAGGCGCTTCGCGGCTGGGCCAGCGGGGTGACCGTCGTGACCGCACGGAGCGGCGACCAGGTACACGGGATGACCGTGTCTGCATTCTCGAGCGTTTCCGCCGATCCACCCCTGGTTCTGGTCTGCGCGAACCGAGCTTCGACCACTCACGGCGTCATCGAAGAGGGCGGGGTATTTGCGGTCAATATTCTGGCCTCGCATCAGCAGGATGTGTCGAACATTTTTGCTTCGTCGGAAAACGAGGATTCTCGTCTGCAAAGGGTGAGCTGGACTGAGGGGACGACCGGCGCGCCGCTGATCGACGAAGCGGTCGTGTCGCTCGAGTGCAACGTGACCAGCTCACATCGCGAGGGGAGCCACACAATCTATGTCGGCCGGGTCGAAGCCGCTCACTCGACCGACGACGGCAAGCCGCTGCTCTACTACGACGGCGCTTACAGGTCCCTGCACTGCGGTGACTAATCCGCAGTGAACTGGCGCCAGAGGGTTTCCAAGGTGGTTTCGAGCATTCCTGACTTGGTCGCGTTGTACGGGGTGAAGTTCATCAATCGAACGTAGTCGACGCGCGCGCTCGACCCTTCTCCGTCGATGTCCAAGACGTTGAGGCAGCCGGGGTCCTGCTCGATGCGACGATAGATTTCGGGGCCGGTGCCCAGTGCCTGAGCGAGGATCGTTCGGTTCACGACACCGTGGCAGGCAACGAAGGCGCAGCTCCAATCGCTGCGGCTGACCAAGCCCGCCCATGCCGCGGCAACGCGGTCCCACAGCGCTGCATAAGACTCGCCCGTGAGAAACCGGGCATCGGGATCTTCGGCGTTGTCGAACGCCCGGGTGAAGAGCGTTTCCATGTCCTCGAAGTTGTCGATATCCTCAA
>CAMYJN010000205.1 GCA_947258625.1 uncultured Polyangiaceae bacterium
CGCAGAAGCGGCAGATGTACGACCGCTTCGGGCACGCCGGATTGGGCGGCCCGGGCGCGCCGGGCTTTGGCGACATCGGCGACGTGTTTAGCCAGTTCCAAGACATCTTCGGAGATCTCTTTGGCGGTGGCGGCGGTGGCTTTGGCTTCGGCGGCTTCGGCCGACGCCGGCGCGACCCAAACGCGCCCACGCGAGGTGCCGACATCCGAACCGACGTGAGCTTATCGCTTCGCGAGTCGGCGTTTGGAGCGACCCGCGAGATCGATCTTTCGCATCCGTCGCCGTGCGAGGCCTGTCACGGGACGGGCGCAAAAGGCGGCGTGCTCGAAGGCTGCGCGACCTGCGGCGGCCGCGGACAAGTCGCGCGCGCGCAGGGCGCGTTCGTGATGACAACCAGTTGCCCGAGCTGTCAGGGCCGAGGCTCGCAAGCCAAGGAGGCCTGTGAGGAGTGTGACGGCGGCGGCAAAATCGACGTCGAGCGCATCGTCAAGATCAACGTCCCCGGCGGCGTCGATACGGGTCAAAGCCTTCGTCTGAGCGGTCGCGGTCAGGAGGGCACGCGTGGCGGCCCGGCCGGAGACCTTTACGTGACCGTCCACGTCGAGCCTGACGAGGACTTCCAGCGCGAAGAGTTCGACCTCATCCATCGCCTCGTCGTGACCTATCCGCAGGCCGCCCTCGGCGCCAAGCTCGAGGTGCCGGCGCTCGAAGAAGACGAGGACGCGACGCAAACGGTCAAGGTCCCGTCCGGCACCCAAGCAGGCGAAACCCTGGTGGTTCGGGGCGGAGGCGTCCCTCGTCTCAACGGTCGGGGGCGAGGCGATTTGGTCTGCCTGGTCGAAATCGGGGTGCCCAAACGCCTCTCGCGCGAGCAAAAGCGGCTCTTGAAAGAGCTCGACCGCAGTTTCGAAGAATCTTGAGAAGGGGTGGAGATCAAGCCGCGTCCGGGTGTAGGCTAGTCGTCTGCTCTGGGGCTGGCCCCGATGGAGAATTCTGATGCAGCCTCTTTCCGGACTCGACTCTTCCTTCCTCTATCTCGAGGATGCCCGTCAGCCGATGCACGTCGGCAGCGTCTTGGTGTTCGAGGGCTCGATGGACTTCGAGAGCTTTCGCCAAACGATGGCGTCGCGTGTTCATCTCGTACCGCGGCTTCGGCAGCGGCTCGCCATGGTGCCGTTCGGTATCGGCAAGCCCTACTGGGTGGAAGACCCGGCGTTCAATCTCGACATGCACTTGCAGCACGTGGCGCTTCCAAGCCCCGGCAGCTGGAAGGAGCTGCGAGGTCTCGCTGCGCGGATCTTCAGTGTGCCGCTCGATCGCAGCCGGCCGCTCTGGGAGATGACCTTCGTCGAAGGGCTCGATCAGATCCCTCAGGTGCCGCCCGGCTCGGTCGCGGTGATCAACAAGATCCATCATGCGGCGATCGACGGCGTTTCGGGTGCCGACATGATGGGCGTGCTGCTCGACATGACGAAACAGCCGAGGACGTTCAGCCCACCGCCGCCTCGCGCCATTCCGCCGGTCCCGAACGAGCTTCAAGTGCTTTCGCACACCGCCCGCAAGATCATGGGCAAGCCGAGCGAAATCAAGCGGGTAGCTGGCGAGCTTACGGATGCGCTCCGCGCGGCAGGCAAGGTCCGGGACAAAGGAGTCGAAGCGCCTCCCGTTCCGATGACCGCGCCCCCGACGCCGCTCAACCACACCATCACCGGCCAGCGGATCTGGAACACGGCTCTCCTCGAGCTCGATCGGGTCAAAGGGATTCGCAAGATCACCGGCTGCACACTGAACGACGTGGTTCTCGCGATCTGTGCTGGCGCGCTGCGCCGCTATCTCGACGAGAAAGGCGAGCTCCCGGCCAAGCCCCTGATCGCCATGGTTCCCGTTTCCACTCGGGGTGATGACGAGCACGGAAAGATGGGCAACAAGGTTTCGGCAATGTTCCTCGACCTTGCCACCGACGTGGCCGATCCCGTCGAGCGCCTGAAAGTCATCAAAGAGCACACGCAGGGCGGCAAAGCGTTCGAGAAGGCTGGAGCGACACGTGCATTCGTCGACCTCTGGGATTTCGTCCCGTTCGGCTTGGCCAATCGCGTACTGCGTCTGTACTCTCGGTTCCGCGTTTCCGAGTTGCATAACCCGGTATTCAACGTGGTGATCACCAACGTACCTGGGCCGCAGATGGACATGTACATGGCGGGGCACAAGCTCTTGGCGAGCATGGGCATGGCGCCGCTCGTCGACGGCATGGGCTTGCTGATCACCGTCCTCAGCTACAACGGCATCCTGTCGATCAGTCCCACTTCATCGCCGGCAGTCATGCCCGACCTCGACCTGTTCACCCGCTACCTCCGCGAGTCCGCCAACGAGCTCGAGGCCGCCGTGCTTCCGCACCGCTTGCCCGATGCCGAAGCGGGCGACGCCCATGCCCGGGCCGTGGCCGAAATGACCGCCGCCTTCGTCGAACAGATGAGGTCGACCCTGGAGCAGGCATCCCACGATCGCTCGCTTCAAGATGGCAAGTTCCAGCTTCGAATTACCGGCGCGGGCGAGCAGAGCTGGATGATCGACATGCACGACCGGAGCATCACCGAGGGCAATGGCCGACCGGCGGATGCCACCCTCACGATTCGCGACGCGCACCTTGCCGAGATCCTGCGCGGCAATCTCGACCCTCAAATCGCTTTCGTGCAGGGCAAGCTCCGCGTCGAAGGCGACATCAACAAGGCGATCGAGTTCGGTAGCTTCTTGCCGAAAGTCATCGCTTAGGGTGCGAAGCCCTGCAGCGACGAAACCGCTCAACGGGGAAGCGCGCTGAAACGTTGCTGCTCGTGGGTGCCGGGCAGCTTGGCGCGGAGCTCCGGGAGCTCCTCGGCAGCGAGCCACTGGTACACGCCGTAGGTCTGCAAAACGCGGCGCGTGTACCGTCGCGTCTCGTCGTAGGGAATCTCTTCGATGAACACGTCGAGTGGGCGGGTCGCGTCTTCGCCTAGCCAGCGTCGAACCGCCCCTTCGCCGGCGTTATACGCCGACGGCACCAGCGCCGGATTCTCGTTCAATCGGTTCCAGAGCCAGGCCATGTAGCGGGCGCCGATCTTGAGGTTGACGTCCGGCTTCTTGAGGGTGCGCGGCGTGGCTTTTACGCCGACCTCGGATGCGAAGCGCTTGGCCGTCGGCATGATCAGCTGGACCAGGCCGTAGGCCTTCGCCCAGGAGACCGCCTCTGGGTCGAAAGAGCTTTCTTCGCGTGCGATCGCCCGCACGAACGAAGCGGGAATCCCCTCATCCTCGGCGATGTGTTCGATCAGTGGCGAGAAGGCCTGCGGGTAGGTCGCCTCCCAAATCAACTTGCCTTCGCCCTTTGGCAGCAGGCCTTCGAAGTCTTCGAAGTGCGTCCGAATGACGCGGCTGAGCTTGGTCTCTGCGCCGGCGTGCTGAAGAAGAACCGCACCGACGACCGCCATCTCGGGGTCGACATCGTTGCCGAGCATGTGAAGCGCCGACATTTCCGACGAGGCGTAGCTGACCTCGTTGACGAGTAGGAGCTCGACCATCCGATCGAAAGCGGGTTCATCGAACTCATCGCGCCAAGCAAAGACCATGCGCGTGGGCTCGTCGCTCGCGCGCATGTCGCGAAGTACGGTCTTGGCGCGTCCGGGATCGATCTCACCCAGACGCCAGAGAGCTTGCTGTGCGTAGTAGCGAAGCGGCCAACGTTGAACGATCTCTTCATAGGCTTTCGCCGCGTCGATGCGCCGGCCCAACATGTAGAGCGCTCGCGCACGCCAATAGTTTGCCCGGCCCGTGATGCCTTCTTGGCGCTCGTCACCGCCGCGCCTGACCAGCTCGTCGAAGCGGTCATAGGCGCCTTGGTACTTCCCATTGCGCAGCTGGACCCAGCCGAGCTTGAACAGCGCGCGGGGCCACATGTCGCCGTCGGGGTAGAGCTTTGGAATCGAGGCTAGGCGCAGGATCGACGCCTTTTGGTTTCCGTTTTCGAGCTCCGCGAGGGCCGCGCGGTACCTCGCATCGTCGGCGAGGCTATGGTCAGGCGCTTCGGCTTCCAGCTTTTCGAATTGACGGATCGATTCGTCCCACTGACCGATTCGTCCGTAGGCGCGCGCGGCATAGTAACGAGCCCAGGCGCGCATGTCTCGGTCGCCCTTGGCGCACTTGTCGGCGACCTCACGCATCACCGGAGCCCCGCGTGTGCGCTCGCGGTCTTGAAGGAGTGCGCGGCCTTGCTTGTAGCGTGTTTTGCACCAGGTCGCGCCGCCGGTCTTGAGGCGCTTGGCGAGCTTTCCGAAAAGGCGCTCGGCTTCGCGGTAGCGCTTGGCGTTGTAAAGCGACTCGGCCTTTTCGAGGCTCTGTTGCATTCGCGGACGAAGGTCTGGTTTCGCGGCAGCCGGCGGAGCCGCCGCAGCAGCCGCTACAGGTGGCGTGCCGTCCAGACGAATCTCGAGACGTGAGCCCGATCCGCTCGTGCCGACGGTCCGGGTTTCAATCGTGCGCGCCTGGTCGCCGCCTGCCCAGTCGTCCGTCAACGAAGCCGCGAGTTGCGCGGCGGTCACCGGATCCCTCCGCTCGAGGAGCGAGGCTCGCTTCAGCTTCGCCCAGCGCGCGAGCGGATGATGAAAGGTGCCGAGCGTGTCGAGGTGAGCAAGCGCGATCTCGTTGTAACCCTCGTCGAGCGCAGCCTTGGCAGCCAGCCAATGAAGCCGGCCCTTATCCGCGGCGCCAGCACTCGGCAGCGTGGCTTCGGCGAGCTCGCGCGCCCGCCCAGGGTTGCTTTTGTCGAGCTGCCTACGGACCTGCATGACCGGCGACTTGTCCGGCAGCTCCACGATGACCGGGTCGAGGACCTTGGGCGGCGGCGCTGGCGCTGCGGCGACGACGGGCTTCGGCTCAGCGGCAGGCGGCCAGACTTCGCGCCGCACGTTCTGCTGCTGATGGCAGGCCACCAGCAGCCCCATGCACATCGCAAAGGGCCAAATCCGATTCATCTGACGAACCCTAGTGAGTCCGCTCCGTGCGGGCAAGTTCCCCCCGTAACGTCGACGCCGCGCGTCGACCACGGGGGGCCGCCCAGTTTCGCGGCGGATCGCGGTTTGGCAGTGCGCGTGATAGGGCGTGGACGTGAGCTACAGCCTGCAGATCGGCGCCCGCTATCTTCGCTCCAAGAAGCGCGCCACGGTTTCGATGATCACTCTGATCTCGATCATCGGAGTTGCCCTGGGGGTCGCAGCCCTCTTGGCGGTCTTGTCGATCACGACCGGTTTCGAAAAAGCCTTCCGCGACAAGGTGCTCGGCGTGAATGCCCACGTGCTGGTCTTGAAGTATGGCCGCGAGTTTCGGGACTATCGCGATGTCCT
>CAMYJN010000206.1 GCA_947258625.1 uncultured Polyangiaceae bacterium
TTTTCCTTCGGGAACTGCCTCTACGACCATGCTTTGAACCTCGAACTAGAACGCGTTCTATCCCATCGAACACGCGCGGTCCAATGGAGGCCGCTCAATCGTTCTTGCTTCGGGCTTCTTTCGCTCGGCGGTACGCCTTGGTGAGGAGTTGTGGCGGGTGATGCCCCCATTCGCTCACCTTGCCGTGGACCGTGCTCTGCCAGCCCTCTTCGATCTCGATGGCGCCGGCCCCGAACTCGAAGTGGAAACCCGACGGCGTGTATCCGTAGAATGAAAACATCTTGTCGTTCGGATGCCGGCCAAGCGTCTGGTGAACCATGCCGCCCGAGAACAGAAAGCGGTCGTAACAACGGCCGACTTCGTCCATGGCCTTGGCCTGCACCATGAAGTGGTGAATGCGCTTGAGCTGCCCTCCCCCGAATGCAAGCGAGTGATGTCGCGAATTGGCGTGCATGAAGGTCACGTTGATCTCGTGGCCGAAGTACTCGCAGCGAATGTAGTCGCTGAGCTCGAGGCCAAACACGGTGGCGTAAAACTCCTCGTGCTTCTCGTCGTCTTTCGAGACGATGACGACGTGCCCGAAACCCTGTTCGTCCGCTACGAAACCCGAAGGGACGACTTCGGAGACGAAGGGTTCGGCCGCCATCTTGGGGCCGAAGAAGATCTCGATGGGATTCCCGGCCGGGTCACTCGTCCGAACGAGTACTTGCACGTTTCGCTCGGCCGCCTGTTCCGGGCTGCACTCGACGACCTCGTGCCCCGCGCTTCGGAGACGCTGCATGATCTCTTCGAGGTCCTTCGGTCCTTCGACCTCCCAGCCCACCGCCGCGAGGTCGTCCGCTGGCCCTGGCTCGATGAAGAAGCGCTGCTGATAGTGATCCATTCGCAGAGAAAAACCGCCGTCACCCCGCCGATTGACGACTTGGAGACCGAGGATTTTCGTTCCGAATTCCTCCCATGCCGAGAGGTCACTCACTTCGAAGACCAAGTATCCCGCTTGCTTCACCGCAGTCATTTGCCTTGCCTCCGGCGGGAGCATAGTACGGAGGCCCTGTCTGGCTACGGAGAAAATTGATGGAGTCCACAACAGAGCCGAGAGGGCTTGCGATCCCGACCGCTGCGGTCATCGGAATCGTCATCGTCACCGGCACGGCCTTTCACACCTGGCTGCACCAGCGCGTCTACGGCGTGTACAACCCGACGCAAATCGGCCTGGCGTTCTTTCTCGTGATCAACGTGATGATCAACTGGTGGGAAATCGCTCTCATGGTTTGCCAGGATCAGATTCATGCCGAGTACGAGGCAATCAAAGAACCTTACCGCGGACGCGAGATGCAACGCATCGGAGAAGTCTTCGCTCGCCCCATTCCGCTTCTTCAGGTGCTCTCGTTCCGCCAATGGACGGCAATCTGGTCGAGCTACTCGCTCTTCGACCCGGGCTACTCCGACCGCCGTTCATTCGGCTACAACATCGACGTCGGAAACGGTTTCACCACGATCATTCCGGCAACCGTGTTCGCCTTCGGCATGACGTTCGAGCTGATGCCCGCACGCTGGCTCGGCATCCTCGGCCTGATCATGTTCTGGCAGATGTTCTACGGAACCGCCGTCTACTTCTTTCAGTTCTTCAACAACGGCCGTCACAAGGGCCACTCTGTGAGAGACTTGCTGCTTTTCGTTGGAATCACGAACCTAATGTGGTTCGTGTTTCCGATCTGGGGGCTCTGCACGAGCGTTGAGCTCATCCTCGACGGCTCTTACGGGGTCTTTCGCTAGAGGGGCCGCCGAGCTCCGGACTTCAGCATCATCTTCTGCATCTGTTTGAAGTCAGCGACGGCGTCCGTATGGTCGATGGAAAACGGATAGTCGGCGCCGATCGCGTGTGCGACGACGAGCCCCGACATGAATGAGAGGTCGTGGCCGCCCTCCGGGGTGGTGAACGTTCCGCAGTAGTGGACCCCGTCCCTCCCTTGGAGATACCGCATCGATGACATGATGATCAGGTTCTGGAGCGACACGCTGTGCGTCGGGTGCGGCAGTTCAATTCTCTTTTGAACTTTTTCGATGACCCGCTGAGAGTTGAAGGTGACCAGCATCGGCACGCCTTTGTCTTTCGTGCTTGGGTTTTGCGCCGAAATCACAAACGTGCATTCGAGCGCGCCGGCCGCATTGATTTCCGAGTACGTGTTGAACTCGGAAAGAATTCGTTCCCGATGCTTGCCAGGCAAGATGCTGGTGTCGGAGTGCACGACGAAATTCGAAAACGCGGGATCGACGTCATCTACGTATTCTGCGTTGCCCAACAGGAGGCGCTGAAGCCAAGTGGGAGATTCGAGCGCGTTCAACACGGAGGTCGAATCGCAGGCGAAGACGACCTCGTCGGCCTCGTAGCGCCGGCCTTTCGAGTCCGCGATGAAAAATCGGCCATTTCGTCGCTCGACGCGGATGATCTCGTGATCGGTGTGCACCCGGTCCGAGAATCGCGCCGCCATTCGGTCGAAGACCTGCCGGGGAGCGCCTTGCCAGGTGCCCATCTGCGTCGGCTCTTCGAGCGGCACGATGCTCTCTAGCAAGGGCAGGATCACCGCCGGAACTCCGCGCATCGACGTCGTGATGAAGCTGGCACAATGGATAGGAACGAAAATCGTGTCCCAGAACGCACGAGAGATGCCGAAGAGCCTTGCCATCCAGTAGAGCGGAATGAGGTTCAAAGGGTTGAAGTAGGAAAAGTGGTAGAGCGAGTGATGTCGGTCTTTAGGAAGGAAGAAGTCGTTCACCTTGCTGACGAACGCGACGAGCTTCTTCCATCTCCGGAACTCTGGGGCGAAGCGCTTTTGAATTCCCGTCTGTCCGTCTTGGCAAAAGTGCCCCTCCAGTGTCTGGACGAAATAGGAAATCGGAAGCGTTTCGATTCCCACGCCGAGCTCGTCGAGAAGCAGCTCGTAGTTGTGGTAGTACATCTGCGGCCAGGCGACGACGAGCAAAGGGGAGTCGACGTGACCGCCGTCCACGTTCCATCGAAACGTCTTCGCATTGCCGCCGAGCGCTGAGCCCTTTTCGAAGAGATCGACTTCATAGCCTGCGCGGTGAAGCGCCCAGGCTGCGCCGACGCCCGCGATACCCCCTCCAACGACCGCGATATGCTTGGTCATGCCGCCCTTCCCATCTTCATTCGCTACGAGCGTTTCGGCACCAAGTCGACGATCGGTCCGTGGCGCAGAGTATGCCAGAGCCCCTTGTAGATGCCGAGCGACTCATAGACCGCGGCGGTCATCATGACCGTGCGTGTCTGCCCGATGATCGTGAGCGGGAAGCCGCTGTGCAGGAACGCAAACGAGAGTTTGTGCTCGGGGTTGGCCCAGCCACCGGCGCCCCCGAGGCCAAAATGCCCAAACGCCGCGGGGACATCCAGAAGAAAGGCGTCGGTTCGGTGGTAGCCAAGCTTCCAATGAAGGGGATAGATGGCCACGCGGTCCGCACGTTTCGTCTGGACCTCCGATGCCTTTTGGATGACCTCTTCGGAAACCAGCCGAACGCCGCCAAGCTCGCCCCCCATGGAAAGTAGGGCGTACATCTTCGCAAGCGAACGCGCGGTCGCAACCCCGTTCAGGGCGGGCAAGCAAGCGTTCCAAAACGCAGGGTGTGCAAAGAGCCCTTTGGCGTTTCGTGGGGTGAGGCCACGGCGGCAGAGGTCTCGCATCTTCTTGGAGCGAACCCAGAACGGAACCCGGTAATCGGTGGAGAGCGGCTTGGCGTCGGTTCGCTGAAGCTCGGGCAATCCAACGAAATCCGGGATGCGATCCATCTGGGCGTCAGCGCCACCAATGTAGAGGCCGTCGAGCTGGAGCGGTTTGACGATGCGCTGGGCGATGAAATCAGACACCGTCAGGCCAGAAATCCGTCGAATCAGCTCGCCGACGAGCCAGCCAAAGGTGACCGCCTGATACGCATTGGCCGTTCCGGGGTGGAAGTCCGGCTCCGCCTTGGCGAGGCGGGAGACGATCAGGTCCCAATCGAGGATTTCCGGCAGCTTCTCGATGAGATGAACCAGCTTGTGGAGGCCTGCCTGGTGAGACAGCAACTGGCGAACCGTGATCTGTTGCTTCCCGTTGCAACCGAACTCGGGCCAGTACTCGGCGACCGGCGCTTCGTAGTCAATCAAGCCGTCCGTGGCGAGCATGTGGACCGCGGTCGACGTGATCCCCTTCGTGCCCGAGTAACAAATCGACATCGTGTCGCGCCGCCAGGCCGTGCCATCCTTGCGCGCGCGGCCGCCCCAGATGTCCACGACGGGCTTGCCCTCGAGGAACACCGCCGCTGCGGCGCCTCCGCCGTAGTGCTTGATTTGCTTGCGCATGAGCTTCGCGACCGGCTCGAATCGCGGTTCGTATGCGCCGTGGATCTCAATCTTCGTGTACATCGCCTCTACCTGCCTAGCTCAGCCCACTAGATCGGTCCAAAGATCGCAGCAGCGAAGTCCAATAGGAACATCATGATCAGGCCCGCGGTGCAAGCTGCCGCAGCGGTGCTAGGCAGGCTCCAATTCGCTTCGCGTCGTTCGTCGAGCTGATAGAAAATCGGGAAGCTAGCCACGAAATAGAGCGAGTAGAAGAGCGAGCCATACGCAAGCATGCGCTCCATGTCTTTGTAGTAGAACTGGTTTTCGAGCCAGGGGTTTGCCATCGCCTTGGTTTCCATCCAGGCCCAGAAATATGCGACGATGACGAGCAACACGGGCCAGAGGAGCGCGCCGATGGGAAGCCGAGAAGTGCGAATGCGGCGAAGCACGATGACGGCGGTGGTGTGATAGGTGAGGAAATAGGCCTGCGTGAGCAGGTACATGATCAGCGGGACCCGTTGCTCGCCCGAACCGACGAGCGTCGAATCAAAGTTGAGCTCGATCATCGGGTAGTCGTAAACCATTCCGAGAACATCGAAGAAGTACTCCGTCCCGAAGTAGTTCGCGGTGAAGTTGAAGATGGCAATGTAGAGGTTCGCCTTGAACCAATAGGTTTGGTACCAGCGCCGGCCGAGCGGTTTCTCGTCGCGGATCAAGGCAGGGACCGCCACCAGGGGCAGCGCGACGGCGACACCGACCGCCATGAAACCCCACTCGCCCAGCCGATCGGTGACACCGAGCCCCATCACGAGACCCATCATCGTCATCCATACCGGCGAGTATGCGAGAAAGAACTTTTCGCCCCATGCCTTGCTTGGGTTCGCGGAGAACCAACGCGGAACGGCGTGGCTGATCATGCGCCCCGACGGCGATATCGAATGCGAATGGGTGGCTTTGGACCCAGCACCAAACCCTGAAAATCGGTTTCAATCGAATCACCGACCAGCTCGAAGTCGTA
>CAMYJN010000207.1 GCA_947258625.1 uncultured Polyangiaceae bacterium
TGCACCAAGTCCTTCAGCAGTAAGTACGCGCACCTCGCATCGCGCGCACAGCTCCGTCTCGTGGAGTCTTTGACGCCCTCCACACCTCCTCATGTCAAATACGCGTCAAAATGAAAAAACGAGCAGGAAGCGTTGGATCGCTAACTGCTCGTTTTGATTGGTTGCGGGGGCCAGATTTGAACTGACGACCTTCGGGTTATGAGCCCGACGAGCTACCATGCTGCTCCACCCCGCGGCCTCTTTATAGTCATGCGCTTTGACTTGTCAAAAGGAGCGTAGGTACTAGATTTTTGGGATGATTTCGCGCGTTTTCCGCCTGCGAGCGTGGCTGTTGCTAGGGCTATTACCGATGGCCCTGGGCTGCGAGGGCGAGGCGCCGGCCAAGAGCGGTCCGAACGGGCCTCCGCCTGCGCGAGTTCAGGTCGGCGAGGTGCGCGGGGGGAGCATCGAGGCGCAGTGGTCGTTTCTCGGTGACGTGACCGCGCTGCAGCGTGCACGCCTTGCGGCAGGCGCGTCGGGGGAAGTACGGCGCGTCTTAGTTCGCGTCGGAGATCGAGTTCAGCAAGGTGACATGCTGGTGGAAATCGATCCGTCACTTGCGTCCGCGCGGGTTCGAGCGGCTGCCGCTTCGAAGCAAGCCGGGTCTGCCCAATTCGAGCGTGCGCGACGCGATGCCGAGCGTTTGAGCGTGGCGGGCCCGGACATCGCTGCGGCCGCAGAGATCGAACAAGCGACATCTGAACGCAAGCGAGCGTCGGCGGAGCGGGGGCGCCTCAAGGCCGCGGAAACCGAGGCGCGCGCACAGCTCGGACGGCATCGCATCAAGGCGCCTTTCGAGGGTGTCGTTGCGAACCGTCGCGTCGACCCGGGGGATTGGGTGGACCCGGGTGTCGAAGTCATCGAGCTGATCGACGATCGCGGCGTCGAGGTTCTAGCGTCGATCCCTCCGGAAGTCGCGCGCTACTTGTCGATCGGTGACAAGGCCCACCTTTCGCGTCAGGGCGAAACGACGCCGGCCACAGTCCGCGGCATCGTCCGGGCCCTAGATGCCGAATCCCGAACCGTTCGGTTGCGTCTGGTGCCCGACGCGCCGAAGTCGTGGTTGCTGCCGGGCGCAGCGGTCGACGTGTTGCTGACGATCGAGCGCAGTGAACACGGCGCACTCGTCGTGCCACGCGACGCGCTCGTCTATGGCATCGCGAGTCTGAAAGTGGTGAAGTCGGTCGACGGCAAGGCGGAGCCCGTGCCGGTCGAGGTCGTAGCGCGTGGGCGAGATGAGGTGCTGGTCCGGGCGGAGGGGCTCGCGGCGGGGGATTTGGTGCTGACACGCGGCAACGAACGCGTATTCCCCGGGCAGCCTCTGATCGTGTTGGAAGACTGAGCAGCAGATGACCGACGAGTCACGCCCGCACGACGAGCAGCCGACCGGGCTCATCTGGGTCGCCATTCAGCGGCCGATCACGGTCGTGGTCGGCATCGTGCTCGTCATCCTTTTCGGCACCCTCTCGGTGATGGACCTTCCGATTCAGCTCACCCCTGACATCGCGACCCCCACGATCAGCGTGAACACAGTCTGGCCGGGCGCAGCGCCCTTGGAGATCGAAACCGAAATCCTCGAGCCCCAAGAGGAAGTGCTCAAGAACGTGCAAGGGCTCACGCGCATGGAGTCGAGCGCAAGCATGAACAGCGGGAGCATCACGCTCGAGTTCGAAGTGGACACGGACATCGAAGAGGCGCTCGTCCGCGTGACCAACAACCTCAGCCAGGTCTCGAGCTATCCCGACTCGGTACGGGAGCCCGTCGTCGAAACCGCAAACAGCGCAGGGCCACCGCTGGCCGTGGTTGCGATTCGAGACCCAAAGAAAGGAAGCGTCGCGGCCTATCGGACTTGGGTTGAGGACGAGGTTCTGCCTGAAATCGATCGCATCCCAGGGGTGGCAGGCATCTTCTTCATCGGCGGTCAGGACACCGAGGTCCATGTCCTCTTCGATGCACAGGCGCTCGGGGCGCGAGGTCTCTCGGTTCAAGGCGTGGCAGACCGGGTGAGAAGTGAGCTCCGCGATCTATCGGGTGGCGACGTTACCTTGGGGAAGCGGCGATATTTGGTGCGGACGGCCATCGCCCCGAAAACGCCGACCGAGCTCGAAGAAGTCGTCCTCGGCGCCAGCAGCGACGGCACCCCGATCCTCCTCGGCGATGTGGCCAAGGTGAAGCTGGCGCTTCGAAAACCGGCCGGCGTGGCGCTCGTGCAGGACCGGCCGGCCATGGTGATGTTGCTCTCCCGCGAGGCGGGCACGAACGTGCTGGAGGTCACGCGCGAGGTGCACGAAGTCATCGCCCGACTTCAGCGCGAGAAGTTCGATCGCGAAGGGCTTCAAATCGAAATCCTCGCCGACCAGGTCGAGTACATCGAAGGCGCGCTCGACCTGGTTGAACAAAATCTCCTCCTCGGCGCGGTCCTTGCGATCATCGTCCTCTTCTTGTTCTTGCGGACGTTCGGAGCGTCCGCCGTCGTCAGCATCGCCATCCCCGTCTGCGCGTTTGCGACGGCCCTCGGAATGCAAGCGCTCGGCCGCACGATCAACGTCGTGTCGCTCGCCGGTATCACATTCGCCATCGGCATGGTCGTCGATAATTCGATCGTCGCCCTCGAAAGCATCGACACCTGGCGCACGCGCGCGCCCAACACGAAGCTGGCGGCATATCGCGGCATCCGCGACGTCTGGGGCGCGCTCATCGCGTCGACCGCAACCACCGTTGCCGTCTTCATTCCCATCGTCCTCTGGCAAGGCGAGGTCGGGGAGCTCTTGCGTGATGTCGCCGTCGCAATTGCCCTTGCGGTGTCGGTGTCCCTGGTCGTGTCCGTTCTGGTGATCCCGAGCCTCGCCGCGCGCCTCCTCTCCCAGGGGAAGACGCTCGACATCGGCGGTCTGACCGATTTCGGCCGGCGGTTCCGCGCCCGTGTAACCGAGCAGGTGCGTTGGCTGTGCAGCTCGACCCGACGCTCGCTGTCCACGGTCACGCTGGCTATCGTGGCTTCGTTTCTGGTGGCCTGGGCGCTGCTGCCGCCGATGGAGTACCTGCCCACCGGCAACCGCAACTTGGTCTTCGGCATCTTGATCCCTCCCCCCGGCTACTCGATCGAAGAGCTCGATGCGACAGGCAACCGACTTCAAGGCGAGATGGCGCGCTACACCGGTGTCGAGGCGGACGGTGAAGCCAACATCCGACGAAGCTTCTTCGTGGGAAGCCCAGACCGCGTGTTCGCGGGCGCTGTTGCCGAGCACAAGGAAGATGTAGGACGAATGCTCGACCTCTTGCGGCGCGTGCAGTCGAAGATACCGGGCATGATCTCGTTTGCGACCCAGGCTTCCTTGTTCGGCCGATCGATCGGTGGAGGCCGCGTCGTCGAGATCGACATCCAGGGCCCGGATCTGCAGACCCTCAGCGAGGTTGGCGGGCGCCTTTTTGGAGACCTTCGCACGGCCCTGCCCGGGGCACAGATCCGTCCCGTCCCGAGTCTGGACCCCGGCGCGCCGGAGCTGCACGTCATCCCCAAGCGGAAAGAAGCGGCGCAGCTTCAAATGGGCGGCGCTGAGCTCGGTCTCGTCGTTGATGCGTTGATCGACGGTGCGATCATCGGGGAGTACACGCCCGAGGGCTCACCGAAGCTCGATGTCGTCATGCGGGCGGTAACCGATGGCGATCGGCTTCTTCCGGACGCGCCGGCCCTCCTGTCCGCGCCGGTCGCGACCCCCAGCGGACGCACCGTTCCCCTCGGTGCGCTCGCCGAGATCGAAGAACGCTTGGGTCCGTCGGTGATTCGTCACCTCGAGCGGCGCCGCGCGATCACCCTCAACGTTTCGCCACCCGAAGATCTGGCGCTCGAAGATGCCATCGATACGATTCGCAACGAGGTGATCGGCGGCCTCGAAAGGGAAGGCGCCGTCCCGGCGGGCGTCCAGTTTGGCTTGAGCGGCGCCGCGGGCAAGCTCGAACTGGCGCAAAAGCAGTTCGGGAACATCCTCTTGCTCGCGCTCGTCATCTGCTTTCTGCTAATCGCGGCTTTGTTCGAAGACTTCATCTCGCCGCTTGCGGTGCTCATGAGCGTGCCGCTAGCAGCGGCAGGTGGCGCCGGAGGCCTCTGGCTGGTCAACGCCCTGCTCGGAAAGCAGCCACTCGACCTGATGACGGCGCTCGGGTTTCTGATCCTCATTGGCGTCGTCGTGAACAACGCCATTCTAGTCGTCGATGGCTCGATTTCGCGGCTACGTGCGGGCTCCAGCCTCAGCGAAGCCGTTCCGCTCGCCGTCGAAGCGCGTGTGCGCCCCATCTTCATGACCACCGCCACTTCACTAGCCGGGCTGCTCCCCATGGTGGTCTTTTCCGGATCCGGCTCCGAGCTCTACCGAGGCGTCGGCGCCATCGTGCTCGGCGGCCTTTTGCTTTCGACGGTGTTCACCCTGTTCGTCGTGCCCACCGCGTTCACCCTCCTGTGGAGGCTTCGCGGGCACGCCGATACGGATTGAGGAACTTTTTTTTTAGCTGCTGAAGCTCGTCGCGCTTGAGCTCTCGGTACTCCCCCGGCCGCAAGCGATCGATGGTGATGCCGGCAAACGACTGCCGCGCCAGCCGCATCACCCGGCGGTGAATCGCATCGCCCATCCGGTGAATCTGCCGGTTTTTTCCTTCGGTCAGCGTGAGCTGGACCCAGGTGTGATTCGGCTCCTGGCGCAGCACGAATGCCTCGGCGGGTTTGGTGCGGTAGCCATCGTCGAGCCGCACACCGTTTCGTAGGGCATCGAGCTCCTCCACGTCGAGGTGGCCCTGAAACTTCACGGCGTAGACCTTCGGCACCCCGGAAACAGGCCGAAGAAGCGAGTCGATCATGTCGCCATCGTTGGTCGCCAGAAGCGCGCCGCTCGTGTGATAGTCGAGGCGGCCCACGGGCACGACGCGTTCGGGGATCTTCCGCAGAAGGTCCGCAATGGTCGCCCTTCCCTCCGGATCGTCGAGGGTCGTCACCATCTCCCGGGGCTTGTGCATGAGATAGTACACCGGCTTCTCCGGAACGAGACGCCTTCCATCGACTTCGACTCGATCCTTGTGCGCGTCGACCTTGGTGCCAAGCTCGGTCACGACGCGCCCGTTCACGCGCACGCGACCGGCGAGGATCAACTCTTCGGACGCACGCCGCGAAGCAACGCCAGCTCGCGCGAGGACCTTTTGAAGGCGTTCCACGGCCGGACCCTAGCATGCGGAATTGGGTTTTCGCGGTGTAGGTCGCAAGTGCGCGAAACGACGTCGCTCGCGGAGGGGGATCGTGTCCCCTACTGGCTGACTTCGGT
>CAMYJN010000208.1 GCA_947258625.1 uncultured Polyangiaceae bacterium
CCAGCCTCGGTCGACAGCAGACGCAACATCGAGTTCTGCGTAATTCGGATGCGCGAAACGCATTTTGGCGGCCCAAGTCCGACCGTTTCGGTGGTATATGTCTGCGAGATGAGTAGTCTCGCATGAGCACCGTGCTCCTTCTTTGGTCGATGTACGTCCCAATGTTCGTCGTGCTGACGTGGGCGCTGAACCGCGAGGACCGGGTATGATCGCCGGACACTTTGCTACGGCGCTCGTGCCATACGAGCTCACTCGAAAGAGCGACCCGGTTCCGGTCTGGCTTTTTCTCCTCGCCGCCCAGTTCCTCGATCTGCTGATGATGATATTCGTCTCTCTGGGCATCGAGACGATGGAACCCGAGGATGCCTTCGACGTCTCGTTCAGTGGAGTGCAGACGAATATGTTCGTGAGTCACGACCTCCTTCCCGTCGTCGGCTGGGCAGCTCTTTTTGGGGTCGCCACTTGGCTGATTTGGCGTAAGCCCGTCATCGCACTCTGGTGTGTAGGGCTCGTCGCGTTCCACGAAGTGTGCGACCTCATCGTCGGCTATCCGCATGACGTGGTCCGGGGCGTCGGCCCAATCGGAATGGCGCTGTATGTCAACGCGCCCATCCTCTCATTCTTGCTCGAAGCAGCGATGGCGGCGGGCATCGTGTTCTGGTTCTGCCGGCGGCGCGCGAATAGCGGACAACGCGTATCGACTGGGACCCAGGTGATCCTCTACGCAGTCCTGGTGGGCACGCCACTCGCAACCCTGCCCTTGGCAAACCACTCCGTCAATTCGCTGCTCGGACTGTAGGTGCGCAACTGCCAGCGCTGGGACTGTCACTCGGGGAAAGCAGGTCGCAGAAGGGGTCGAGCGCTTCGTACAGACTTCCTCGATGGCTGCCGTGCAGTATGGGCATCCGTACGACCGACTGCGCCGTTCACGGAGGCCGACTGGACTATCGTCGACGCCCCCGGCGTGACGCCCGACGCAAACTCGAAGGCGCGGCAGATCGTTCCCGAGCTCGGCCGCGAGCTGCACGTGGACACCACGCTCACCCGCGAGACACTTCACATGACGTTCATGCCAGCGACCGATGCGGCGGCGGCCATGGCCCAGAGCCTGATCGAGCTGAAGGTGGTCTCGTAAGAAACGATCCAAAAGATCCGACCGAGGTTGCGACATTTCTAAGCCTCTTCGTTTACGGCCAGCGCCCAGGATACGGCGCCGGACGTGCCCTCTGAGAGCGGCCCGTCGATGGCCACCATGTCCTACCGCCACGCGGCGTCCTCACCTTCTAGGGGCCACGCGCCGAGCACCCACTTGCAGGCGCGGCGGCGGTCGCATATGCACCCGGCATGGCACAGCGCTTTGTAGTGGTTTCAGACAACGGTGAGTCTTGGGTGCTCGGCGGCGATCCCGACGACGGCACTTTCACCTCCGGCAAAGACGACCAGCATGCCTTGCCGCAGCTTCTCAAAGACGGATGGTCATCCAAGATGGTGACGCCCGGCTCGGGGACCAAGGACGACTCTTCCTATTGGCTCGTCCTGCTCGAGAAGTAGTCTGTAGCGGAGCGACGTCGGACGGCTGAACGAAGCGGAAGGCGGCCTTTCACTAACTCTCGTTGCTAGCTGGCAGGATTTCGTCGGGATGGTGATCTGCTTTCACGGAGCCGCCGAGAACCTCTCCAATATGGATCTTGGCAGACACCTCGCCACCGAGGACGTCGCCAAGAAGGATATTGACATCGACCGTTCCACCATGGACATCGCCGGCCAGCACATTGATGCCGCGCACCGCACCTCCGCGGACATCGCCGATGAACACGTTGACCGCGCGAACGTCACCATCCACGACTTCGCCAGAGCCCACATTGCAGCCACGTACCGTGCCGCCCATGATCGTTCCCTTAAAGAGATTGACGCCGCGAAGTGCCGCGCCCTGCCGCACCTGTCCTAAGAACACCGCGACGCCTTGAGCTGTGTCTCCTTCGCAAAGCGGCCCTCTTCGAATCAAGCTCGGCTCCTCGTCGGTGGCAAAATACTGCAGGGCATCGCGCACCTCCTTCGGCAAATGCTCGACTGCACGGCCGAAGACGTTGCTCTTGGTGAGCCTCGTGACGAACTGATGAATTGGACTTGTCATGGCATCTCCTTGGTCGGCCTTGACACCCTAGCCCCCCCATTGCTGCTGCCCTCAATATCGATGTGTTCCATTGGTCGTTCATGGGGGCGTTCGTGGTGACGCCACTCGCGTGTGTCGCAGCAGCTACCGTTTAGGGGACACTCTCCGGGTGGACAAGTGGCCGAATTCACAGTGATTCTGAGGCGAAGATCGCAGCGACTCGTGTGATTCGGTGCTGCGATCTTTGCCGGAGGAAGCGTATGAATTCCGGATGTTACTAGGGGGGAGAGTGTCCCCTCGTCAGCGTCCGCACCCACTCGATCGTCTGGGCCATGCCTTGTTCCTTCGAAACGACGGGCGCGTAGCCGAGGTCGCGTTCGGCGTTCGCGTTGGAGAAGAAGAAGTCCTTCACGAGGATGTGGTAATGAAAGCGGTGGAACGGAACTTCGGCGCCGGTGACCCGATGCACGAGCTCCATGGTGTGCGCGAACAGGAGCACGACGGGGCCCGGCAAGCGAACGCGAGGCATCATGATGCCGCAGGCTTCGGCGAATGGGCGAAGAAACTCGAAGTAGTTCGGGGCGTGTCCCTCGCCGGCGAAGTAGACGCGGCCGCCAACCTGATTGCACGTCGCGGGATCTTGGAGCTTCGCGGCCGCCAGTAGGTGTGCGTGCGCGACGTTGTCGACGTGGACGACGTCGAAGCGCGCCGAGCCGTTGCCGAGCAAGAAGGGCACGCGCCGCTCCGCGAAGGCTTCGAGGCTCTGGATCATCGCATGGGGGTCATCCGGGCCGTAGATGTGCACGGGACGAATTGCGCAGGTGCGAAGGCCTCGCTCTCCGTCGGCCGCGCGTACTGCACGCTCGCCCTCGATCTTCGTTCGCACGTAGTCGTGGAGAGGTTTGGACGGATACGGGAGCGACTCGTCGCCACCGGAGACGGGCGTTTCGGAGAAGACCACGTCCTCGGTGCTCGTGTAGACGAGGAACGGGATGCCGAGCTCCTGGCAGACCTCGATGACGTTGCGCGTACCGACGACGTTGATCTCCTCGATGGCCGGATTCCTCTTGAGCCCTACATCGATGAGGGATGCGAGATGGAAGACCGTGTGCGCGCCGCGAAGGGCGTTTCGGAGGTCGTCCTTGGATCGGATGTCGCCGGTGGCCGACGAGACGCCAATGCCACGCGGTTCGCGCTGCTGCTTCGCCTTCGGGTCTTCGGAGTAGGACGAGCGATCCAAGACGTGAACGTGGTCGAATCGCGGCCAAGCTTGCGGCGGCTCGAAGGAGCCATCCCCTCCCCCGAGCATCGTGACGAGGCGTTTGCCGAGGAACCCTGCGCCGCCGATCACGACAGCCTTGCGATGGCCGTTCAGCGCTCCTTCGTCCCTCTCGTCTTTCGGTCCATGTATTGGCACGGGATAAGGACGCTGCTAGAACACGAAGCCGCCTGACGGCGCAATCCACTGGCGGCGCCGTCCGTCGGAGCAACCTAGTACGCAAGCCACGGTTCATCAATCAAGATCGACGGGCTCGAGTCCTTGCAGTGCCTGGGCGGAGCGCTACAAATCTGAGTCTGACGGAAAGGGAGCTAAAGGTGCGAACGATTGAGGTGAAACGACACATCGAGGCTCCGTGCGGCGACGTGTGGGCCGTGCTTGCCGATTTTCCCAACATCACCTCGTGGAATGGAGGCGTGAAGAAGTCATTCTCGACGAGTGACGCGACGAACGGCGTGGGTGCCCAGCGGCATTGCGACCTTGCGCCGATGGGCGCGCTCGAAGAGACCGTCCAGGTCTGGGAGCCGGAAGCGCGTATGGAGATCAGCATCGACTCTGCTGAAGGGCTCGCTCAGCGAGACCCTCCTCGATGCCGTCGCCGCCTGCCTCTCCCGCCCCCACCCACCGCGCCCTTCCGAGCCAGCAGCGCGCTCAAACGCGGGTAGATGACGCTCTCGGGAAGCGGCCTGGAGGCGATGGAAAGTCTCTTGAACGTCGGGATACTCACTGGTGGCTTCCAAGAGCTTCTGATACAGCGTGCGTTTTCACGCTCTGCTTTCACAGCGTCCTCGCACGCACGCTCCATTGATTCGGGCGCAGGCACCTTGCCGGGCCACGCGTCGCGCGGGACCACGATCCCATACTTCTGAAACTGTCGCTTCAGTGCTTGGATGTGTCGCTCCTCCGATTCAACGATATTGACGAACGGCCGCACCTCACCGAGCGCATCGAGAACAGCGCGGTATGTTGCTCGCGCGTGATACTCGTCATCGAGTGCAGCTCGGAGCGCCTCTTCGAGGGACATGCTCATCTCACATGGTCCTGTGCTGAGCATGTCCCGGACCTGTGTTTTGAGCAACGCTTGCTCACGGTGTCAGTGCCAGACGCATGCACCAGAGCAGTGCAAGTCCGGCAACGAAGCATAGGAAATAGACGACGTTCGTGATGAGCTCTCTGTGCTTGTTGACCTCAGGAACGAGGTCGGAAGCCCCGATGTAGATGAAGTTTCCTGCCGCGAAGGGAACGAGAAACGAAATATCGATGGCCTCTGATGCAATCCAGGCGACCACACCTCCAAGGAGGAAGGTCAGCCCCGAGAGCAAATTGAACACCAGTGCCTTTCTTCTGCCCCACCCCCCATGAATCAGCACTCCGAAGTCACCTAGCTCCTGGGGAACCTCGTGCGCAGCCGCGGCAAGCCAGGCCGCGATTCCGAGTCGGATATCCGTGAGGAACACGGCTCCTACGCCAAGGCCGCCCAGAAAGTTGTGCAGGCCATCTCCGATCAAGATCAAGTATGTAAGAGGCTCCTTGCAGTCCGAAGAGGCTCGATGGCAATGGTGCCAATGAAGAAACTGCTCGAGCGCGAAGAACACGGCGAACCCGACCAGCGTCCACAGATACAACCGTATGGGGTCGATGATTGTCTGCGATGCCGCGGGCAGCATGTGAAAGAACGCACCTCCCAGAAGTGACCCCGCCGCGAAAGCGACGAGCGGCATGACGATTCGATCGAGCGTGGCCTTCTTCATGAGGAGCGTGATGCTCCCCACCAGCGCGATCGCGCTCATTGCGAGGCCTGTGAGGACGATCCAAGTCAGTGTCGACATTTCTCGATCTCGGGGGAGCTCCGTGGCATGGCGGTGACGCGATCTGAGGTCTGGGGCTGTTCTTGTGCCAACGCTAGTGGAGGTACGCGACGCTCTAAGCGACCGCGGCTCTACTGCGGCCA
>CAMYJN010000209.1 GCA_947258625.1 uncultured Polyangiaceae bacterium
GGCCCCGCAGCTCATGCAAGACGTGCTCTCCAAGCCGCGTCGAAGGAACTTCCTGCTCGCCGGTGTCGACGAGCCAGCGTTCGACCTGGTGCTGAAAGCGCTCGAGCGCTTCGGCCGAGACCGGACGTTTTACACAGGCCCGCCGGAGCCCTGCAAGCAGCTTCGCGCGGTCGTACGGTTGCCGCCGACCGTCGTTCTTGATGATCAGAGGCAGCGTCTGCTCGACCCGTTCGTAGGTCGTATACCGCCGCCCACAATGCTCGCACTCGCGCCGCCGCCGGGTGACCTCGCCCGCCTGCGACAAGCGCGAGTCGATCACACGGTTTTCCAAGGTTCCACAGTAGGGGCAGCGCATATCCGCGCAGAAGCTAGCGCCGCCGTGGTGCTGGAGCAATGCAGCGCATTGAGCTCAATCACGAACCAGGCGAACGAGAGACTCCAGGTGTGCCGTCTGCGGGAACATGTCGAAACCGATCAGACGGTCGATGTGGTATCCCTTCGCGGTAGCGAGACGAAGATCACGTGCCAGGGTCGCCGTGTCACAGGATACGTAGACCAGGCGTTTCGGTCCGGGCAAGAGCGCGCCGCCCTCGAACAGCGCTTTGGCGCCCTGCCGGAGCGGATCGAGCACGACGACGTCGTACCGGCCCTTGGGCGGCCGGTTGGCATCGCCGACCGTCACGCGCGCATTTCTTCCCAGGCGCTTCAAGTTGCGTTGGCACGCGTCTACGGCCAGTGGATCTCGTTCGACGGCCACGAGCGCGCTTGCCTGTTCAGCGAGCCCGACGGTGAAGTTGCCGATTCCACAGTGGAGCTCGAGGACGCGCATGCCTAGGGGCTCGGCGAGACGAACCACAGCTTCGATGAGCTTCTCGTTAACGCGATCGTTGGCTTGCGAAAAGGCGCCGCCCGGTCCTTCGAGAAGGCCGGACGTGCCTGCCTGAATGGCGACACGCGTTTCCCCCCAGCTCGCCGCATGACCGTCCCCGCCGGTTCGGAGCGTGACGCCGGCGACCACGGGCAGCTCGCAAAGCCTCTCACAGGCGTCGAAAAGCTCGGGTCGCTGGTCGTCGTCTGCGCGTAGGTCGACGACGACACGTTCGGCGTCGGTGAGCTGAAGCTGAATCTCTCCGCCGCCACGCAGCGAGGGAGCGAGGTAGGCACGCAGCGCGTCCCAGGCTTCGCGGAGCGGCTCGACGAGCACGATGCACTCGCCGATGGGCGTGACGCGCTTGGAATGAAGCTGGCGGTAGCCGATCGTGTCCCAATGCCAGGCGAGTCGGGCACGCCTTCGGTACCCGAGCTTCGCAGGCGAATCGACCCATTCAATCTCCGTGTCGGCCGCGCCGGGCAGCTCGCGGCAAGCGTCCGCCAGAAAGCTCTGTTTGATTTCGCGCTGCATCTCGGGGCTCGCGATCATCAGCGGGCAGCCACCGCAGCGAGCCGCATCGGCGCACGGGGGCTCCCGCCGTTCAGCGGCCGGCTGGAGCACCCGCATCAACCGCCCACGCGCGGCGCCGCGTTTGGAGCCGATCAGCATGAGCTCCACCCGCTCGCCCGGCAGACCTCCAGGCATCAGAACGACGCCGTTCGAAGTCTCGACGACCGCGTCGCCCCCACGCCCCACGGCGCGGACCTCGCCTTGTTCACCGCGCTTGGAAGGCATTGGCCTCAGAAATACTGCAAGGGCCTTCCGACTTCGAAGAGGAAGCTGAAATCCCCATCGAGGACAGCCCTTCGTTCGAGCGGATCTTTGTTGTCCACCAGCTCGACGTTTGTGAAGACGGCTAGCGTTTCCTTGGTGGCGTTGTCCAACCAGGGCACGTAGAGCTCGTCGAAGCGGATCGTGCCCGCAACAGCGGCGTAATAGACCGGAATGCGCGCGACTCCAGGACAGGTTGCGTTGAGATAGAGCGTCATTTCCACTGGCGCCGCCAGGCCGCCGAGCTCGATTTCGGTACCCAGCATGGTCTCTTTCAGCAACTCTGGATTCCGAATGAAGACCGCCAGCCCGTCGCTGTAGCTCGGGAGATCGCTGCCCCGCTGCACGACGATGTCGATGATCTCGACGGAGGTGCTCGGCTGCATGGCGAAGTAGTCCGGATTCAAGGAAAAGGCCGCGCCATCGAGCCCGCAGTCCGGTGCCCAGACCTGCCCAACCGCACTCCCCTCCCCGCTGCCCTTCGCGCAGCCCGCCGCGAGCAGTCCGCAAAGAACGAACCCACAAAGCTCATGCAATGAAGCCGCCACCGATCACCTCGTCGCCACGGTATACCACCGCTGCCTGGCCGGGCGTAATCGCACGCTGTGGTTCATCAAAACGCACCTCGAAGCCATCGCCGCGTGGGGTCACGTCCGCCTGTGCACCGCGATGCCGATATCGAATGCGAACCTCTCCGTGAAATGGTTTCATGGGCCGGCCCGCGACCCAGTGTGCGTCGGTTGCGCTGAGCTTCCGCTCGTAGAGCTGCGATTCGTCGCCGACGATGACCTCTGCGGTATCGGGCACGATCCGAAGAACGTAGCGGGTGCCACCTCCCCCGAGCCCGAGTCCACGCCGCTGCCCACGGGTGAAATTTGCGACGCCTTCGTGACGGCCGAGCACCGTCCCCGCCGAGTCGACGATCGCGCCGGATTGCGTCTGGTTGCCCTGACGGCTGATGAAGTCGTTAACGCGTCCGTCGGGAACGAAGCAGAGCTCCTGCGACTCGGCCTTGTCGGCGTTGGGGACGCCGAGGCGCCGGCCCGCTTCGCGCACCTCGGACTTGGTGAGCTCGCCGAGGGGAAAGAGCAGCCGTTCGAGCGTCCGCTGCGGCAGGCCGAAGAGGAAATAGCTTTGATCTTTGTCATCGTCGCGGCCCCTCAGCAATCGAAGCTGGGCGTCCGCGGCTCGCTCCAAGCGCGCGTAGTGCCCGGTGGCGATGTGGGTCGCGTCGAAGCGCCGCGCGACCTCGGCGAGATGGGTGAGCTTCACAGTGCGGTTGCAGCTCACGCAGGGAATCGGAGTCCGCCCGGCCTGGTATTCGGCCACAAAGGGGTCGACGACGTGCTTGCGAAACGCGTCGCGCTCATCGAGGACGTAGTGGGGGATTCCGAGGTGCTCGCAGGTGCGCCGCGCGTCGTCCCGGTCCTCTGGCGCACAGCATCGGCCGACCTGCTGCTCGCCGTCGGCGTCCCACAGGTGCAGCGTGACCCCAACCAAGTCGTGTCCCGCTTCGCGCAGCAGGGCTGCGGCCACCGAAGAATCCACCCCGCCGCTCATGGCAACCAGCACTCGCTTCATCTCAGACATGGACGCTCACCACTGAACGGATCAACCGTGGGGTGTTACACTTAATGGAAAGTCCTGTAGCTCAAAACACATGGCCAATAGACAAAATAATTTCATATATTTATAAGCTGAAACATGAAACGAGATGAAGATATCTTCACGAGAGCTCGAATTGATGTGAGCTTCTAGGCGTCGCGCCGGGCGAGAACTCGCTCAAACGAAGCAATCGCCAAGTCGATGTCTCCTTGGCTCGTCTCCATACCTAAACTGATTCGAACCGCGGAGCCAGCCCTCCACTGCTCATCCGGATACATTGCGCAAATCACGGCCGATGGCTCCTGTAGTCCGGACGAACAGGCCGCGCCCGTCGAGAGGCAGACCTCCTCGAGGTCGAGCGCCGCGACCAGGAGCGGACCCTGCCAGCCGGGGAAGCTGAGGTTCGAGACGGTGCCGGTCCGAGGCGGACCCGCGTTCTGGACGGCGCCTTGCGCGAGTAGGCTCTTCTCGATGCGGTCGCGCAGCGCAGCCACCCGTTGCCGCTGCGCGAGTCGCGTCTCGATCAAAGCGCAGGCTGCCCCAAAACCGACCATGCTCAGGGTGTCGGGAGTCCCCGGCCGGCGGCCCCGCTCCTGCGAGCCGCCATCGAGCACTGGCTCGAGGTCGAGGCCCCGACGAATCCAGCAAGCCCCGGCTCCCGCTGGCCCTCCGATTTTCTGTGCGGCTAGCGCGACGGCGTCCGCCCCGAGTGCGCTGACGTCGATCGGCAGCTTGCCCAAAGCCTGGGTCGCATCGACGAACAAGCGCGCCTCATGTTCCTGGCAGGCCTTGGCGTAACGATCGATCGGCAGGATGGTGCCGGTTTCGTGATTCACCCATTGAATCGCGACGAAGGTCTGTGGGCCGAGGTGCCGCGCGAGCTCATCGGGGCTTGGCGGCTGCCCTTTGAGAACGCGCAGCCTGGTGACTTCCAAGCCATCGCCCTGCAGCCGGTCCACGCTTTTCGCGACGGCCGGGTGCTCCACCTCGCTGGTCACGAGCCGGGCGCAGCCCTTGGCGAGCCCGCGGATGCCGAGATTGCAGGCCTCGGTCCCGCCGCCGGTCAGCACGACGTCGGCAGCCGACGCGCCGATCGACTCGGCAACCCGCTCTCGGGCGGCCTCGAGCAGCTCTCGCGAGGCCCGGCCCGCGGCGTGGGTGCTCGACGGATTCGCCCAGGCGCGGGCGGCCGCTTCTCCCATGGCCAGCCGGACTGCATCTGGCGTCGGCGTTGCTGCGTGGTGGTCGAGGTAGATCACGTCGACGGAGTCTCGGGCCGTTCGGGCACACGTCCAACCCGGAGCTCGACGAGGGTGCCTGCCAGCTGCCGCTCGGCCACTTCGCCGGCGGGCGGGCTCGAAATCTCGATGCCGCCACCCAGCGCTTCGGTGACCCGCCTCGCAAAAGCCAGGCCCAATCCGACCCCGCCGTGGTCGCGCGTCACCGAGCCGTCGACTTGATAGAAGGGTTCCATGATTCGCGCGATGTGCTCGGGACGAACCCCCGGACCGCTGTCGGACACCGCGAAGAGCAAGTGCGCGTCTCCGTCGGGGCGAACCTCCACCGCGACGTCGCCGCCGGTTGGGGTGAACTTCGACGCGTTGTCGAGCACGTGCACCATGGCGCGCATGAGCTTGTCCGGATCTCCTTGCGCCGGCATCGGTTCGTCCGGGATGCGCTCGACGAGCGTGACGTCGCGCTCGATGAGCTTGGGTCGAATTTGATCGAGCGCTTTGACTGCAACTTCGCGAAAGTCATACGGTCGCGTGTAGTAGTGCATTCGCCCGGTCTCGAGCGAGCTGACGTCGAGCAAGGTATCGACGACGGTTCGAAGTCGCTGCGTCGAGGTTTCGATCGAACCTAGGCACTTGCGCTGCAGATCGGTCAGCGGGCCGAGCTCCTCGTTGAGTAAGAGACGGAGGTAACCCACCACCGGCGTCATGGGCGTCGCCAGCTCGTGACTGACGTTTTGGAGAAACTCTCGGCGAAGCCGCGCGATGTCTTCCAGCCTTTGATTGGTTTCGGA
>CAMYJN010000210.1 GCA_947258625.1 uncultured Polyangiaceae bacterium
ACGAGCAATTGCTCGGCGCGGTCGGTCTGGTCCGCCGTGTCGGCGATGAACATGTGCGGCGCGGCAACCTTGGGGCACTCTTCCTTCTTCCGCTTCTTGCAGACGGGAGGCTCGTAGATTTCGATGATGTAGCCGGTGACGCCGAGGTCTACGTCGAGCAACTTGCTCGGGCGCTGACGCAGGCCGTACACGCTGTACGACTCATCTTCGTACGTGGTTGGAAACGGCGGTGGCGGAAGCGTCGGAACCTCGGGAAGGTTCGGCACGATTTCGGGCAGTTTTTCAGCTTCGGCTTCGGGCTCCGAAGCGGACGTAATCTGTTCACAACCGGCGCTCAGCAGCACCCCGGCCACCATCAGGCCTATTAGACGAGCTCCCATGTTTCCCCCTGTTCCAAACAAAGTAACACGGGCGATTCGGGAGCGACAATCTAGGGGGACTTCCGGGCGCATCGACCGTCCTCGGCTGGGGGCTGTTCCAGAGCCGTTTTCAGCGTGGGCGGAACGCCTTGGGTGCTTCGGAGCTGCTCGACGGTCGCAACGGCCTCCGGGCTGCCAAGGGCTCGGAGGGCCTCGATCGCCAGCGCGGCGTTGTTCAAGTCTTCGGTGAGGGCGTTCCCGGGCGCCGCGCGCATCACCACACGGAACAGGGCCTCGGCGGCATCGGTCCGGCAATGGGCGACCACGTAGTCGATGGCGGCAGCCGTCACCAACGGCCATTCGTCGGGGGCGCGGAGCCTTCGGTGAATTCGCTCCCAGCCTTCGTCGGAAGCCGACGCGGTGAGCACCTCGATGGCAGCCGCGCGCACCTGCGACATCGAATCGTCGACCGACGCAACCACCACCGCAAGCGCCTCCCTCTCGCTTCGCAGGCTGCGCACCGCGGCGGCCCGCACCATCGGCCAAGGGTCGCGGCGGGCGAGGGTGGCGCGCTCCAGCATGGAGCCGTCGTCACCCGACAAGGCCGTTGCTGCGCTCGCCCGTACCCGTGGGTAAGGGTCGTGTAGAGAAGCCCGGGCGTCTTCGCGATGTCCACGCGCGGCACTCGCCTCGACCGCAGCCTGGCGCAGCATCCATTCCTCGGGCCCGTCGACTTGGCTTCGCACCCAGCGGTCGATCTCACCGCTCGGGCCGGCCGCGGCGGCGCCCTGAAGCAGCCGCCAGGCCGACGGGAAATTCTTCGACCTCGGTGCAGCATAGGCGATGAACGAAGTCATCGGGGCGCGTCGCCCCTCCAAGCCGACCAATCCCAGGGAGGCGCTTGCGACCGCGGACACCGCCGGTTCGTTGGCCAGCCATGCGCGAAGCTTGGTGTTCGCATCGCCCGCCGAGCGCTGCACCGCGTTGCCAAGCGCGGCACGAAGCGCGGGGCGATCGGCGCCGGCCGGTTCGCCCATGGCGTTGAGCAAGGGCGCAATCGCGAAATCGGGATCGGCGCGCGCGAGAAGCGACGCGGCTCGGTCACCCACCGCAGGATCGGAGACGAGCGCGGCCAAAGCGCGGCGTCCGCGAGAGCCGAGCTGCCGCAACGCCGCGAAAGCCCTGTCGCGCAGATCCGCGTCGTCCGCCCGAGCAGCCTCGACCAGGGTGTCGATGGCCGCATCGTGATTTGCGGCAAGGCGGGTGAGAGCGCCGATCGCGCGCTTTTGTCCAAGTAAAGAAATCGTCGGCCACGCCGCGCGGATCTGCTTTGCGGCTCGTTCGCCGCCTGCTTGAAGCACGTACACCGCGGCCGTTGCGCGGTCGTGGTCGGCATCGAGCTGGCTCACGGCATAGGCAATCGCCGCCGGATTGGCCGTCGCACGAGCCGTCCCCACAACACCGAAAAGCGCTACGACGGTCGCTAGTGCAAGAGCGCGTCTGGCGTTCGTCGTTCCCACTCGGTCACCGTCCCGTTCCGCAGCTCTAACACGCGATCCGCATGACGAAGGAAATCCTCGCGATGCGTCGCGACGATCACCAGTCCCCCGTGGTCGGTATGCTCTCTGCAAACCCGAATCACCTCGCGCTCGCGCTCGTCGTCGAGAGCGGAGCTCGGCTCGTCCAAGAGCAACACGGGGGCACCCGTGTAAAGCGCGCGCGCGAGGCAGATTCGCTGCCGTTGACCGGTCGACAGATCAGTGCCGCCTTCGTGCAAGACCCCGTCATAGCCCTGTGGCCTTGCCGAAACGAAGTCGTGGGCATCGACGCGCCGGCAGGCCTCGAGTACGCGATCGCGGTCCGGACCGCTCACGCCAAGCGCCACATTGTGCAGGATCGTGTCGCGAAACAGCGCCGGGTTCTGCGGCATCCATGCGGCCGCGGCGATGAGCGAATCGCGGGCCGCGGGCAGGCCGTCGATGGCGATGCTCCCGGCGGACGGCGGGAGCACCCCAGCGAGGACCCCGAGCAAGGTCGACTTGCCCACGCCACTCTGACCGGTGATTGCGACGAGCTCGCCGCCGCGAAAAGACGCGCTCGCGCCGAGAAGCACGGGCCGCCCGTCGTAGTCGAAGCTGAGCCCATCGAAGCCGAGCGAGACAACACGCTCCGTGCGAGGAGCTGCGGGTTCGGCCGGCTGGGCCGGCAGGCTGAAGAGCTCATCGAGCCGATCGAGCGATGCCAAGCCCGACCACCAACCGATGACCGCCTGTGCGATTCCGTGCAAGGGCCGATACATCAAGAGCAGGGCGACCAGCACCGTCCCCGCGCTGGCGAGGTCGACGGTGCTTCGGCTCGACCACGCAAAGGCAAACACCAACGCGATGCCGAGGGCGGCCGCGAGCTCCACCATCGGCCCTGTGGCGGCGCTCCAGGTCTCCGCGGCGATCCCGCGTTGCTCCGAGCGTGTCGCGGCTTCATCGACGTTTTGCCACGTGGACGCCGCGGCGCCGTAGGCCCGAAGCACCGCCGCTCCGTCGATGGCCTCGGCCGTTCTCGCTACCACTTCCGACTCGGCGGCAAAAAGCTCGCGTTGCAGCTTCCTGGCCGGGCGGGCCGCCACGACGATCAGCACGACGGCCAAAGGCACGACCAGAAGCCCCGGGATGGCTAGCGCAGTATCCACCCGCAGCGCCACACTGGCTAGTGCCGTAGCCACCAACATGCTCCGAATGCCCTGGCCGAGACCCACATGGAGGAAGATCCGAACCCCGTGCACCTCGACCTGAATCCGCGAGGCGAGCTCCCCGCGAGGCCAGGCGAGCAGCTTCGAGGGCTCCAGAGCCAATACATGACTCAACAATTTCCCCCGGAATTCGCGAATTACGCCGAGTTGGAGCTGGGACGCGAGGTGGGTCCGAAGCGTCTCGGAGAGCGCTCTCAGCACACCGAGCCCCACCAGCAAGAAAACGATCTGGGTAACACTCAGGCCCGGGTTCGGCAGGTTGCCCAATGCGCTTCCGGCCCCTGAATCGCCTTCCCAACTGCGCACGAGCGGGCCTACGAGCCACGCGTAGGCGGCAGTGGCCGCGGCCGACACGACCATGGCGAAGAGCGTCGCCAACGCCAGGGGCATGCGCGCCTGAACCGATTTCAGTATTTCCGCACGAGCACGATTATCACTGGAATTCCTCCGCATAAACACGTCGAATACCCCTTCTCATCTCCACCCACAGACCCATATAGTACGGGTTACTCCCACGACAAAATCCAAGCGCTCGAACGGCGAGGTCACGGCCAGCAGGCATTCCGGCATGGTGCATGCATCTCGATTCGACTCGGACGATTGGTTCACGCCTGATGGAAGAGTCGGGCGGTTTCGAATGTTCAGCCATTCAGGCGGGGTGCCACACATTGCGGGCGCCACCGGGAGACAAGAGGGAAAATGGCACGACAGGCAGCGACAAGACAAACCACGAGAAAGAGCCAGGTGAGGCCCAAGGCATCCAAGCAGGTGCAGCCCAAGGCTGCGGCCGAGGTTCAAAAGCCCGCGCAGGCTCAGGCGGCGCCGTCCGCCGAGCCCAGCAAGGAGCAGCTCGAGAAGGCCCGTGTCGAAAGCGAAAAGGCGCTCAAGGAGTTCGAGCGCCAGGGTGCCGGGGATTCGACCCTCACCCGCTACTTCCGCGAGATGATCGGTCACCGTGTGCTCACGCCCCAAGAGGAAATCGAAGCGGCGAAGCAGGTCGAGCGTCTCGAAATCGCTTACTGGGAAGCGCTGCTCAGCCATCCCGCCTGCTTCGAGAGCGTGGCCGCGGTCATCGAGCGTCGCGTCGAGGAGCAGCCGCTCCCCGAGCTCGCATCGCTCCGCAAGCTCTGCAAGAGCTCCAAGGCCGACAAGCTGGGTAAGCGACAGGAAGTCCGCTGGAGCTCTCTGTGCCTTCAGCTTTCAACCAAGATGCGTGAGCTCGACAGTGACCGTCTCTTCGTTCAGGAATCCGACCGTGCGGTGCACCGCCTCGCAGGTGACTTCGCGGACGAGCGTGACATCGTCGGCGACCACGTCCGAATGACCCCAGCGTTCAAGCGGTACCTGCAGCACGTTCGCGGCGCGCAAAAGGCGCAGCAGCGCGCGAAGAACCGGTTCGTGGCGGCGAACCTTCGCCTCGTGGTCTCGATTGCGCGCCGCTACAACCGCGGCCGGCTTCCGCTCATCGACCTCATTCAAGAGGGCAACATCGGCCTGATGAAGGCCGTCGAGCGCTTCGACCACAACCGTGGTTACCGCTTCAGCACCTACGCATCGTGGTGGATTCGCCACGCGATTAGCCGCGCGCTAGCCGACAAGGGCCGTGCGGTTCGTATCCCGGTGCACATGCTCGACACCTACAACCGCGTTGCGCGTGCCACGCAAGCCATTGCGACTCGCACCGGCAAGGAGCCGACGCCCGAAGAGCTCGAGAAAGAGACCGGCATCGCTGCCGAGAAGCTCGAGAAGATCAAGGGCTACTGGGCCGAAACGCCGTTCTCCCTCGACCGCCCGGTCAACGACGAGGACGGCCGCAAGTTCATCGACTTCCTGGAGGAAGAGAACGTGCCGACGCCGTATGAGCAGCTCGTCTCGCGCAAGTGGAGCGACGAGGTGCGCAGGCTCCTCGACACCCTGACGCCCATGGAGGCACGCATCCTCCGCTGGCGCTTCGGCCTCGACGACGAGGACGAGCTCACGCTCAAGGAGATCGGCGACAAGTACAATCTGTCCCGAGAACGCATCCGGCAGCTGCAGGAGCAGGCGCTGGGGAAGATCCGGCGACAGATCAAGGAGTGAGCTAAGCAGCTCGCACGACTGAGACGCCGGTGGGGAGACCCGCCGGCGTTTTTCAATTCTGGCGCTGTCACTGGCGCTGTCACTGGCACTGGCGCTGGCGCTGTCACTGAGGCTGCCGCGGATGTGGTGGGGGGTGGTTGATGGGCG
>CAMYJN010000211.1 GCA_947258625.1 uncultured Polyangiaceae bacterium
ACCCGCCTCCGCGATGGCTGCGGTCGCCTTCCAGTGGTACACGAAGCTCAAGTACATGAGCTCGAGCAACTTCAACATCATCGTTGGCGGCTCGATCATCAGCAAGAAGACGTTCAACGAGCTCAGCGAGGCCGACCAGAAGACCCTGCTCGACACCGCCAAGCGCGCCGCCTCCAAGCTCGACCAAATCGTTAGCCGGGACGACGCCCGTGCGTATGAGACACTGCTCGGCCGTGGCATCACCGAAGTGGATGCGACTGCGAATCAGGCGGCCTGGGATGCCGCCGCAGAGAAGGCCCGCCAGCAGCTGGTCGAACGGGGCGTTTTCAGCAAAAGCCTCCTGAAGGCGGTTCAAGCAGCGTCGATGTAGCGAATTCGAAGCCCGATTGGACTGACCTCGACCTGGCCGCGTTCTCCTTGCAAAAGAATCGCACTACGCGGCTTTGAGCGGGTGACGGCGATGAAGTTTCAGGCGACGAGAGAGTTGGTCGTGAAGACCTGCATCGAGTTGGCCGACGGGGGATACCTTGCGGCGACCGGCGGCAATGTGGCGTTGCGAGTAGACCAGGATCATTTCGCGGTCACACCCTCGGCTATCGACTATTACGCCATGAGCGCGGCCGACGTCTGCGTGGTGCGATTGTCCGACCGGGAGCAGGTCGAGGGTGCGCGACAGGCGTCGGTCGAATCCGGATTGCACGCTGGAATTCTCTCGGCGCGTCCTGACTGCGGTGCAAGCATTCACACGCATCAGCCGGTCGCCAGCGCCTACACGCTTTTCTCGAGGCCGCTCGAAGTACTCGATCCCGCCCGCCAAGCCTTGCTTGGACGCAACATTCCCTCTGTAGGCTATGCGCCCTCTGGCACCGCCCTGCTGGCGAGGCGTGTTGCCCGCTCGGTAAAACCCGACACGCACGCCTATTTGATGCGCAACCATGGTGCCGTCTGTGTAGGCAAAGATGCAACGGAAGCGATGACGCGAGTTGCCGCGCTCGAATCGGAGTGCGCTTCCTTCTTTCTCACTCGCGCTGCAGCTCAGTCGGGCAAGCTGGACGCATCCGTTCACGCCATCGTTATCCAAACTCTGCTACCCATGGTCGATGACGCCGTGACCCGCTTCCATGACGTCGTCGAGTCCGAGTCAGAGCATACGTCATGACCGACGACGTGATCGAGCACCTTAGGAATGACGGCGCGAGACTTCACGCCAAAGCGCTGTTCTGCGATCCCGGGGATTCTTTGTCGGTGCGGATACCCGGACGCGAAGAGTTTCTCTTCATGACGCCCGACCGCTCGGATCCCACCGCTTTCCCGTTCGCAACGACGGGACTCGAGGCCGCCGATCTGCATGCGACGATCTATCGATCTCGCAAAGATGCAGGGGGCGTCTTGATCGGGCAGACGCCGTGGTCCTCGGCCCTGGCGCGCATCGAAGCCAGGATACCGACGCTGTTCGATGAGCAGGCTCGCCATCTCGGCCCGGCGGGCAAGCCAATCGCTCTGGGGCGGCATTCACTACTCTTTAGAGCACTCGAAGGCGGGGGCAACGTGGCCATCTACGGCGAGCGGCGCATCTGCATCGGCACGACACCGAGCCGAGTCGTATTCAATGCCGAGCTCTTCGAGAAATGCGCGAAGGCCTTCGTCATCGCCCATGCAAGCGGCGATCGGATTCGGAAGCTCCCAGGCTGGGCTCGGTACATCGCACGCGCCCGTCTGCGAAGAGCTCAGAAGCGCGCAGCCCTGAGCTACGCGGCCGGACGAATACCGGAAGGCATGGACGGTTACTTCTAGGATGTCAGGAGCAAACATCGATGAAACCCGAATGTATTCTCGCAATCGATCTCGGCACCAGCGGCCCCAAAGTGGCGCTCGTCACGACCGAGGGCGAGGTGTTGGCCTCTGAGGTCGAGTCGACAGAGCTGTTCTTGAGCGATGGGGGCGGCGCCGAGCAAGACCCAGACGATTGGTGGCGAGCGATCATGACCGCGACGCGGCGAATTACCGATCGCGAGCTCGTTCCGAGGGACCGAATCATCGCCGTCGCGGTGACCTCGCAATGGGCGGGCACGGTTCCGGTGGACGAAGCTGGAAACGCGATCTCCAGGGCGATGATCTGGTTGGATTCGCGCGGCGCAAAGTACGTGCCCGAAGTCGCCGGGGGTTTGATTCGGATTCAAGGCTATGGCGCCTTGAAGCTCGAAAGCTGGATCCGCAAGACCGGAGGGGTTCCAAGCCTCGCAGGGAAAGAGCCGGTCGCGCACATCTTGTTTCTCCGCCATGAGCGCCCCGAGATCTACGAAGCGGCGTACAAGTTCATGGAGCCCAAGGACTATCTGAACCTGCGACTCACCGGTAGGTTCATGGCGACCGTCGACTCGATTGCGCTGCACTGGGTCACCAACAACCGTGACATCAACAACATCAAGTACGATGATCAGCTGCTCGCTCAAACGACCATTCCAAGGGAAAAGCTCCCCGAACTCACCCGCTCCGTCGATGTGATCGGAACCCTGACGCCCACGGCCGCCGCCGAGCTCGGTCTCAACGAAAACACCAAGGTCGTCGGAGGAACGCCGGATGTGCCGGCGGCCGCGGTCGGCTCGGGCGCGGTCGGTGACTTCGAAGGGCACCTCTACGTGGGAACATCCTCGTGGCTGACCTGTCACGTGCCATTCAAGAAGACCGACCTGCTGCACAACATGGCATCGCTTCCATCCGCACTGCCGGGGCGGTACTTCATTGGTAACGAGCAAGAAACCGCAGGCGCCTGCATGACATGGCTCCGCGACAGCGTGTTTTTCCGCGATGACGTTCTCGACCCGGGTGAGGCGCCCGAGGATGTATTCGAACGATTCAACGAGCTCGCCGCAGAGGCCCCCGCGGGAAGCGACAAAGTGATCTTCACCCCCTGGCTCTACGGTGAGCACACGCCCGTCGCCGACCACAACCTGCGAGCGGCATTCTCGAACCTGTCATTGAGAACGACTCGCGCCCACATGGTCCGCGCGGTCATGGAAGGCGTGGCCTACAACACCCGCTGGCTGATGGGCGGGGTCGAGTCGTTCATCGACAGGCCGTTCGAAGGCATTCGGTTCATCGGCGGCGGAGCGAAATCAGGGCTCTGGTGCCAAATCTTTGCTGACGTTTTGGACCGTCCGATCGACCGTGTGGCAGACCCTCTTTCAGCGAACGTCCGAGGTGCTGCGTTCGTCGCGGCTGTGGGGCTCGGCAAGCTGGCTGTCGAGGACATCTCCTCGCGTGTTCCCATCGAAAAACGCTACACACCGGACCGCAACAACAGGGCGATCTACGACGAGCTGTACAAGGCCTTCCTGGAAATCCAGAAGAACAACACGGCCATGTATCGTCGGCTCAACGGCTAGGCAGACCGCCGGCGCTAGCGAAATACCCGGTGCTGCGGTACGGAGGGCTCATGGACATCAAGGACCTCGCGAACGTCAAGCTCGGCCCACTCGAGCCTCTGGTCGCGCGCCTGTACCGCTACGTGAAGCGTTTTCCGAGCGTGAGAGAAAAGCTCAACGCCGAGTATGCACCGATCATGGATGAGCTTCGCAAGTCGGCGAAGCCGTACGAGGGCGAAGTAGAATCGCACGCTGTTTTTCCAGCCGAGGGGAGGCCACGAGCGGAGATCCTTGAGACTTTGCGGGATCTCGAGCGACGCGAGGCGGACCGCTGGAAAGACGGCTACGTCTCAGGGGCTGTGTACCACGGCGATCCGGAGCACATCGCGTTTCTCAACGAGGCTTACGCGATCACCTCACAAACCAATCCGCTCCACTCCGACCTTTGGCCGAGCATCGCGAAATACGAAGCCGAAATCGTCTCGATGACGGCCAACATGCTCGGCGCCAAGCGGGCTCGGGATGCTCAAGTATGTGGGGCGGTCGCGAGCGGAGGTACCGAATCCATTCTGCTCGCCATGCGCAGCTACAGGGACTGGGCGCGCGCAACGAAAGGGGTCACCGCGCCCGAGTTGCTCGTGCCCACCACGGCTCATGCGGCATTCGACAAGGCCGCGCAGTACTTCGGGCTCAAGCTGGTGAAGGTCCCGGTGGGTTCGGACTGCCGCGCGGACGTCACCGCAACCAAGAAGGCAGTCACCCGGAACACGATCTGCATCGTCGGGTCGGCGGTCTCGTTTCCGCATGGTGCGATCGATCCAATCGAGGAGCTTTCGGAGCTCGCCCGCAAGCGCGGCATCGGTTTCCACACCGACGCTTGCCTCGGCGGCTTCATTCTGCCCTGGGCCGAGAAGCTCGGCTATGACGTTCCACCCTTTGACTTCCGCCTTCCAGGTGTCACCTCCATGTCTGCCGACACTCACAAATACGGCTACGCGGCAAAAGGGACGAGCGTCGTGCTCTACCGTGACCCGGACCTCCGCCACTATCAGTACTACACGGTCGCGGACTGGCCTGGCGGGCTCTACTTCTCGCCCACGTTCGCAGGGAGCCGGGCGGGCGCGCTCAGCGCCGCTTGCTGGGCGGCAATGGTGTCGATGGGAGAGAGTGGCTACCTCGATGCAAGCCGCCGAATCCTGGAAACCGGCGAGAAGATCCGAGAAGGCATCCGAGCGATTCCAGAGCTCCATGTCCTCGGCGACCCTCTCTGGGTGATCGCTTTCGCTTCTAACCAGGTCAACATTTACAGCGTCATGGAGTTCATGACCAAGCGCCGCTGGAACCTCAACGGACTGCACAAGCCGTCGAGCGTCCACCTCGCCGTTACGCTCCGACATACGCAAGAGGGTGTTGCCGAGCGCTTCCTCGATGATCTCCGCGCTGCCGTTGCTCACACCTTGGCTCACCCCGATGAAGAAGAAGGGATGGCGCCAGTCTATGGCATGGCCAGCACGGTCCCCGTCCAAGGCGTCGTCACCGACCTGCTCGAACGCTACCTTGACGTTCTTTACGAAGTTGGGCGATAGCGCTGGGGTGGTGGGGCGGGACAGACTGTCCCGGCCGCAGGCCGGCCCGGAGAAAGAAAGGAAACATGCAGATGCTCGAGCTCTACCGCACGACCGATCCCCTCACGACGGCACTTTGGGCAGCCGGCGGCCTCGCGCTCCTCTGCTGGCTCCTCTCGCTGGCTACCAAGGAATACTCCTGGGTCGACCGGCTCTGGTCGATCACGCCGCCGCTCTTTGCGGTTCACTTCGCGGGCTACCTCGGGTTCAGCGACACGCGGCTGAATCTGATGGCGGCGCTCACCGTGCTTTGGGGCGTGCGCCTGACGTACAACTTCGCGCGCAAGGGCGGCTACAAGGCGGGGGGCGAGGACTATCGCTGGGAGGAGATTCAAGA
>CAMYJN010000212.1 GCA_947258625.1 uncultured Polyangiaceae bacterium
CGATGAGCAAATAGACAAAGCCGGGTCGAGCCTGCTTCGGCGGGGTTGGTCTCGTCGTCCACACGGGCTCGGGCGCCTGCGGAACCTTGAAGGCCTCAGAAGGAATTCCCGGCGCGTCCGGCACGGGCCGCCCCAGTTGCCGATCGTTGGAATCGAAGAAATTTGCGTCGATGACCTCCCCGGGCGCAGGGCCGAACGAGCCAACTTCCCCGGAGCCGAACAGGTCTTGAACTCCGCCGTCAAACGATTCGCTCGTCGTCTCATCCGCGCGCACTTTGGGCGTTCTTTGCATCTCGGGATCGAGCAGCGCTGTCGCGTCCTTGGCGATCACCGTGGCGGAGGCTTCAGGACGGTAACTCTCGGCCGGGTACTCGTGGACCTTGGTGGCCTCGTCCTCGAGAAAGCCGTCTTCGGGGTCGATCTCGTCGAACGTCGGGGCCGCAGCGCGGCTGATGCGCGCAGCGGCGCTGCCACCGGCGCCGCCAAACGCGGACATGGCGCCGCGCGCCTGCGCTTCAGACGCGGATTGTCCCGGCTGAGAAGCAGGCGCGCCGTGCGCCGCAAAAGCGCCATAGGCCGCGCCAGAATGGCTGTCGTCGCCGTGATGGCGTGCCCGCACGGCTCCGGCCTGCGCTTCACGTCGTGCCGCGTCACCGGCCCCGCCCTCCTCGAGCGCGGATGCGAGAAATTCGCTGACGTGCCGAACCTTGGTCTGATCGTCGTTCGTGGGCTCTTCGGAATCCGAAACCTGAAGGTGGCCGCTCCCCTCTTTGCCTTGATCGAAGACACCGGGGCGGGCCCGGTCGTCGGCGATTTTCTGCACGACGGCGCGGGAATCCGCATCCATCTTGATGAATTTGATTCCCATGCCGGCAGGGTCCTGCGGGCTCGCGTCGGCGTCTTCGCGCCTCCACACCACGCGGCCCACCCCATGGATGAGGGTCGACTCGTCCTGTAGCATGAACTCGAACTTCAGAAGCGTACCCACGGCCAACGGCTTCTTGGCCTTGATGAATACGCCCCCCCGCGAAATGTCGCTGCTATAGCGTTCGATGAAGTCCTCGAGCGTGGCGCTCTTGTAGCGGATCTTCAACGAAAGCAGCGTGCGCTTGTCCTTGCGTGCGTCTGCCATGTTCTTTTGTCTGGGACCCCCGATTAAGAGTAGCTAGCGATTCGTGAACCAACAAACGATTCGGTGAGAAAACGACGTCTGAGGTCGGTCAATAAACAGTTTCCAGCTGGACGCAAATCGAGCGATTCCTTCCCGGGGTAGTCCAAAGGCGCACATCGGTCGGGCGTGGGTCTCCCATGCAGGCGCCATGAAATGCCAAGGCCCACTGGGTTTTCGAGCAGTGACTGATCGTCGCCCGGTGGATCGAGAAGCCCGTCCGCAAAACGTCACGGACTGCGCCGGAGAACTCTTCGACGCCGGGTTCGACGCTCCGGTGGTGGCTGGACCAGGGGCGTCCCGCACAGACCCCGTGACCGATGCTCAGGGCGCAAGCATCGGCGAGGGAGTCCGCTTCGACATCGACATCGAAGCCTCGCGGCGAGGTCTTGACGACGACCCGCGCATCTCGAGCCCACAAAGGCGGTGCGCCTCCCAGCTGCTCGAACGACCGGCCAAACACGTCGACGAGCTCCGGAGCGACGTCGAGCAGTGGTGCCAGCGCGAAGTCACGGTTGTGGAGCTCGCGATGAGGCACGCGAAGGCCGGGCGACTCGTGCGGGCCGCGCTGGTCCCAAAGGAGGTCGAGGTCGATGCTCCTTGGACCCCATCGCTGGTCTGCATCGCGACGGCGGCCGAGGCGGCGTTCGGTCCGCAGCAGCACCGACAAGAGCTCTGTCGGGGAAAGCTCCGTTTCTATCCGAAACGCGGCGTTGAGATAGCGAGGCTGTGGCCACCCCAACGACGACCGCGCGCATCGCTCTCACTTCCACAAAAAGAGGACCATCCCCTTTTTCGTAGGATGGATTGCAGCTAGGTTCGGCGCATGTCGGAGATGCCGCTTTTCGAGCGTGTTCAGAGCCAAGGCCATGATGGCGATGAACGTGTCTTCCGCGTCAGCGAAGTCAACCGTGCGGTTCGCCTCACGCTCGAGGACAATTGGGGAAGGGTGCTCATCGAGGGCGAGCTCTCCGACGTGCGGCGCGCGAAGGGTCACGTCTATTTCACGCTCAACGACGAGGAAGACCCCGCGCAGCTGCGAGGGGTGATGTTTCAATCCGACGTCCGCCGGACCAAGGCGCCGCTCGAAAATGGCGCCCGTATTCGCTTTCGGGGGACACTTTCACTTTACACGGCGCGCGGTCAGTTCCAGCTGATCGCTCGCTCGGCGCAGCTCGCCGGCGAGGGCGACCTCGCGGCTCAGTTTCGGAGGCTCCGTGCGAAGCTCGAAGCGGAGGGCCTGCTCGACCGGGAGCGCAAGCGCCCCCTGCCCGCGCTGCCTAGGCGAGTTGGCGTCGTCACGAGCCGAACCGGGGCGGCCCTGCGGGACATCATTCGAGTGGCCTCCGAGCGCTGCCCCGTGCAGATCCTCGTCGCCGACTGCCGGGTGCAGGGCGAAGATGCGCCGGCCAGCATCGTATCGGCGCTCGAGCTGATCCAACGGGTTGAGGATTTGGACGTGGTGGTCGTCTCGCGCGGCGGCGGTTCGGCGGAAGACCTCTGGGCGTTCAATGACGAAGGAGTGGCGCGCGCCATTGCAGCGTGCCGCGTGCCCGTCGTGAGCGGTGTCGGTCACGAGGTCGACATGACGATCGCCGATCTGGTTGCCGACGTACGAGCCGCAACGCCCTCCAATGCAGCCGAGATCGTCGTGCCCGAGCGAGAAGCGCTGCTCCGCGACCTGCGATCGTGGGAGCGGCGGTTGAACCAGGCTCTGGACAATCGGATCGGCGGTCTTCGCCTTCGGCTCGAGCGGCAACTGCGCCCGCTCTACGGCGCACGGCGAGTCATCAGCCCGATTCGTCGAGAGCTCCGGGACTTGCACGAGCAGATGCAGCAGATGCAGCGGTCCGATCTCCGCGAAAGGCAGGACCGGCTTGCGGAGCTCCATCGGCGGCTAATGCGCTTGGACCCGCGCTCGGTGCTCCGGCGCGATCAGCGCGAGCTCGCCGCGGTGACCGCTAGGCTCAGGGATGCGGGCCGCCTGCCGGTTCGGAAGCGCCGCGACCGTCTGCAGTCTCTCGAGTTTCGATTGCAGGGTCGCGGGCGGCCGCTGGTGCGGGAGGCGCGCGCGACACACGCCGAGCTTTGTGCGCAGCTCGACGCACTTTCTCCGCTGCGGGTGCTCGAGCGCGGCTATGCGATCGCGCTTCATGAGTCGACGGGTCGCGCCATCCGGAGCAAGTCCGAAGTGAAGCAAGGCGACCGGCTGCGCGTCCGAGTGTCTGAGGGAGAGTTTGGCGCAAAGGTCGAAAGCCATGACTGATCCGATTCGCCTGGGCATTTTCGGTTGGCCGGTTGCACATTCGAAGTCGCCGCAGATGCACGAAGCCGCCGCGCGCGCGCTTGGGATCGCGCTTCGGTACGAGCGATTCGAAGTCGCGCCAGAGGGTTTGGCCAAGGCGGTTCGAGCTAAGCACGCTGCGGTCATCGATGGCTACAACGTCACCGTGCCGCACAAAGTGGCGATCATGTCGCTGATCGACGAAGTCGCGCCGGCCGCGCAGTCGATCGGCGCGGTCAACACCGTCGTGCGGCGCGGCGGGCGGTACCTCGGCCACAACACGGACGCCCTTGGGTTCGTACGTTCGCTCGAAGAAGCGGGCGTACAGCTCAGCGGGGCTCGCGTGGTCGTGCTCGGCGCGGGCGGCGCAGCGCGTGCCGCGGTCGTCGGCCTGGCTGACGCGGGCGCGGCCGAAATCCGCGTGCTCTCTCGGAGGCCCGAGCAAGGCGAAGCGCTGTGTCGATCCTTGGCAGACGCGGTCGGCTGTGGTTTGGAGGCGGCGCCACTTGGCGAAGCCGGCCGCCACTTCGGGGGTGCCAGCTTGCTCGTCCAGGCAACGAGCGCGACCCTCGAGTCGAACGCAGAGGCCCAGGCGTTCGCCGATTCTCTCCCAATCGAAGCGCTGCCGGAGGGAGCCGCGGTCGTCGACATGGTTTACAAGCCGCTCGAGACGACCCTGCTTGCACGCGCGAACGCGCGCGGTTTACCCACCATCGATGGCCTCGGGATGCTGCTCCATCAGGGCGCGATCGCCTTCGAAATGTGGACCGGTTTCGAGCCGCCTCTCGATGTCATGCGATCGGCTTTGAACGACTGATCGCGCAGATCAAGACGCAGTCCCTCGGCTCAATGGGCGGCGAAATGTGATCGACGACGATCATTCGCCGTCGAGCTCCGCAACTCCGAAGATCTCGGCTGCGTGCACGAACACCAGCTTCTCAGCCTCCATGACCGGGTCGGGCGATGCATCGATGCCCACGGTGCAATCGTCGATCGCAAAAAACTCCTCGGACTCCATGAGCTCGTCGGATACCCGCACGCCTTTAGGCAAAGACAGCGTTCCCATCACCAAGCCGCCGGCAAACATGCAAGCCACTTCATGACGCGTGCGGCCATCGTCTTCGTCGAGGCCGAGCATGACGTCTTCTCCCGGCACTACGATCAAGACCGCCTTGCGCTGCACCGCCAGGAACGGAATGGTCTCGGGCTGCGCCGGCATGCTGACGTTCGTCATCCGGAAGAACGCCTCATCTCCATTCAAAAACGGCAAGAGGCCCATCCCCGCAGGAACATGCAACGTTCCAATCACCCAACCCGCAGGCGTAAACATCCGCACCGTCGCAACAGAAGGGGACACTCTCTGGGGTTCTAAATACCCGATATGGGGCGGTTTTTGGGAGAAAGATCGCAGGGGCATCTCACGATGCTTTTCACGTATCGGAGCGGCTTCGCCGTCGGGTGTCGCTGCGATCTTTGCCGGAGAAAGCTTGTTATTTCGGTTGCTTATGGGGGTGGAGAGTGTCCCCTGTGTGCTTGGCTACGGTGCGGCGGTCGACGCCGAGGATTTGGCCCGCTCGGGTGTAGTTGCCTTCGCGCTGATAGACCCAGTTGGTGTAGGTGTGGATGACCTGGTCGAGGGTGGCGTTTGCGTTTTGCATTTGGTCGAGGAGGGCGTCGAGGGCACCGCTTGCAGGAGCCGCGGTCGCCGGAAGGTAGCGGCCGTGTATCAAGAGGTTGCGGACGCACTGCTCGAGCTCCCGGATGTTGCCGGGCCATGCGTAGTCGAAGCCGACGCCCCGGTCGATTCCAGACATGACCTCTTCGAAGCTCGCGCTCTCGGCGGCGCCGAGGG
>CAMYJN010000213.1 GCA_947258625.1 uncultured Polyangiaceae bacterium
CATCACTGCGGAAAACCACGTCCTCGACCACACCTTCCAGGACCTCTTCTGACTCCTTCGACCCCACGGTTCCGAGCGAATCTAACAGTCTTGCGCGTCGAACGCCCCGCTGTTGTGCTTTCTTCGGAAACATCCGTTAGTGTTAAAGTCCGTACGGATTTGGATTCGGAGGGGGATGACTACCCAGCCACGGATGAGCGCACCCATTGGGAGACTGAATATTCGAACATCGGCCCGGAAGAGGGCCGCATCTTCCGTCGGCCGTGTTCGGGCTTCGGAGCCCCCTTGCGACGCTGAGCCCGACGAAACGGGTGCGTCGGAGCTAGAAGAGGCCCTGCCGCGCTACTACCCGTTCGCGCCCCGTCTCACCGACGACGGCGACGACTGAGCGTGACCCCGACTTGATTGCGCCGCAATCGAGCGATTGGTAAGAGCGCTCGATGCCCCCAACGACGATCGCGATACTAGGGGCAAAAGGGGGAGTGGGAACCTCCCTGTTCAGCGCCAACCTCGCGATCTACCTCGCGACGATTGGCAAGCGCGTTTTGGCCGTCGATGCGGACCCATCGGGCGCCGACCTTCATGCGATGCTGGGCATCGGCCCCCGCGTCGCGCCGTACATCGCGCCCACGCCTGCGTTCGGTGCGGAGCGAAGCCTGACGAGCCTGGCGACCGCGCTCGACCACGATGCGGCGAACACCCTGCCGTTGCGTGAACCGGTGGATGGACCGATCCCGGGCTTGCAGTTGATGGACGGGGGCTTGAGCGAGCCCCATCGGGGCAGCGCACGCCGTAGCTCCTTGCGAGAGCTCCAGAGCCGGCTCGCCAAACAGGATGTGGATTTTGCAGTCGTCGATCTCGGATCCTCGGCGACCGAAGCCGCGACTCGTTTCTGGTGCTCGGCGAGCCATCGCCTGGCCTTGACGATGCCGGAGCCAAACGCCGTGAGCGGCCTGTATCGGTTGGTTCGCAAGGCCTTCGCCGTCATGGCGCAGGCGCGCCTCACCGACGAGAGACAGCAGGCCGCGCTGCACACCGCGTTTGCGAAAGCGGGTCAGACACCGGCGCCGTCCGACATCTCGGCGTTGTTGCGGCGCGAATGGCCCGAGCTCGGGGCGGCTTTGCAGGATTGCATGAACGAGCTTCAGTTTCCGTTCATCGTCAACCAAGCGCGGCTGCGTGCCGATCTCGAGCTCGGCGATCAAATCACGGTGGCTGTGCGCAGACGGTATGGTGTGCACCTGAAATACCTGGGCTACGTCGAACACGATGACGTGGTTCGAAGCTGCTCGCGAAAGCGGCGACCCCTTCTTCTCGAGAGCCCTGGGAGCAGAGCAAGTCGCAACATCGAGAAGATCGCGCGCCGGCTTTTTGCCTCGAAGGAAGCTCAGAGGGATCGCGCACCGTGGCGCGAAGTGCCACAGAGCTCGCATCACGACGTCCTCGAAGTCGAGCGCGGTGCGACCGATGAAGAGATCCGCCGCGCCTACAAGCGGATGTGCGCGGTGTTCGACGCCGAGAATCTCGTCACCTTCGGCCTTTTCGACGAGGAAGGGCTCGCGGTTGCACGCAGTCGAATCGACGAGGCCTACGACGTGCTTCTCGACCCCAATCGTCGACGTCCCTACGAAATTTCCGTCTTTCCGGAGGCCGAGCAAAGCAAGGCCGAGACCGCGCGGGACCTCGTGCCGCGCGGCGAGTTGCCCCCTGCGCCTAGCATCACACCGGACACCGAGTTCAGCGGCGCTTTGCTGAGAGCCGTGCGCGAGTCACAGGGCATCAGCCTCGAGCAGATCAGCGAGCGAACGAAGGTCGGCACCAATTATTTGCGGTGCATCGAAGAGGATGACTACGAGCGATTGCCGGCGGCGGTCTACGTGCGGGGCTTTGTTACCGAAGTTGCGAAGTGTCTGAGGCTCGATCCCGAGCAGGTGAGCCAAAGCTATCTGCGCCGCCACAAAGCACGGATGGAAGGTAGTGGGGAGGGGGCATGAGTGCATCGCGCTCGTCGATCATCTTGGCGTCGGCGTCGCCCCGGCGCAGCGAGATCTTGTCGTCGCTCCGGATTCCGTTCGAGGTACAACCGAGTGGCGCCGACGAAAACAGTCTGCCCATGGAGGATCATCTCGAGTTCGTCCGGGCCGCGGCCTTGGTCAAGCTCGAGAGCGTCTTGTCGAGCAGCGATCGCCCCGGGGCGTTCGTCCTGGCCGCCGACACCATCGTCTGTGTCGGTGGCGAGCGATTGGGCAAGCCAGCCGACGAGGCGGATGCCCTGCGCATGCTGGAGCTGCTCGTCGGGCGCGCCCATCTCGTTCGCACTGCAATTGCGCTCGGGCGAGTCGGAGAGGGCGCGCTCGACTGTCGCATCGTGGAGACCCGCGTCTGGTTTGGGCCTGCCTCGCGCGACCAGTTGAAGCGCTACGTGGCCGGCGGCGAGAGTCTCGACAAGGCGGGGGCCTACGGGGTTCAAGGGCTTGCGAGCGGCTTTGTTACCCGGATCGAAGGATCGTACAGCAACGTCGTCGGCCTCCCCGGTGCCGAGGTGGTGGCTCTGCTCCTCGATCATCATGCATTGGCTCAATGGCCATGAGTCATGACGTCGCCGCCGCCATCGAGCGGGTCCGCGAACGCATTGCTCTCGCCTGCCAGCGAGCGGGGCGCGATCCGAGCTCGGTCCAGCTCGTCTCTGTATCGAAGGGACATTCCGAACAGTTGATTCGAGTTGCCTACGATGCGGGCATGCGGGTCTTCGGTGAGAACTACGCGCAGGAGCTCGCGGCAAAGGCAACTGGACTCGGCGACCTGCCAGAGATCCGCTGGCGTTTCATCGGTCACCTCCAGCGAAACAAGATCAAGCTCATCGAGCGTGCCCGGGCCACCGTCGACACGGTGGATTCTTCGCGGTTGGCCGAGGCGATTTCCACGCGGGCGGCGGCGAGAGGAGAGAAGGTCGAGGTCTTGGTCCAGGTCAACATCGGAGACGAGACGCAGAAGTCCGGCTGCAAGGCTGATGAGCTCCCCGCGCTCGTCGAATCGGTGCGCGCGTTGCCGAACGTGACGCTACGCGGGCTGATGACCGTCGCCCCGCACCTGGAGGACGCCGAAGCCACGCGTCCGTTTTTCGCAGCTCTCCGCGAGCTTGCCGAGGCGCAGAACCTGCCCGAGCTTTCGATGGGGATGACGCACGACCTCGAGCAAGCGGTCGAAGAAGGCTCGACGATGCTGCGAATCGGAACCGCGATTTTCGGGCCGCGGCCCGCGATGAAGCCCTAGCTCCCGGCATCCTCGGCGATTTTGCCGAGCTCGACGGAGCGACGTGTTGCGGCTCGAACGGCTCCGAGAACGGCCTCTGCAAAACCTGCCGCAGCGAGAGCGTCCAACCCTGCTCGCGTGGTCCCGCCCGGGCTGGTGACGCGCTCTCTCAGGACCTCCGGCGATTCGTTCTCGTCCCGCAGCAGACGCGCGGCGCCGAAGACCGTCTGCGACGCGAGCTGGAGCGCGGTGTCTTCGGCCAAGCCTTCGCGCACACCGGCGTCCCGAAGCGCCTCGATCATGGCGAAGACATAGGCGGGCCCAGAACCGCTGAGGCCGGTCACCGCGTCGAGCTGTTCCTCGGGCACGCGGACCGAAATCCCCACGCTCCGGAAAAGAGTCTCCGCAAGCGCGAGGTCCTCCTCGGTCGCGTGACTGCCGGCGGCGATCGCTGTCGCGCCGGCTCCGACTAGCGCGGGGGTGTTGGGCATCGTTCGAACCACGCGCGTGCCGGCCGGCAGCGCACGTTCGATGAGGCCGGTTGGAATGCCGGCGGCGACCGAAATCAGAAGGGTGTCCGGCGCGAGTGCCTCGGCTACGCCGGGAAGCAGCTGTGCGAACACCTGAGGCTTGGTCGCCAAGACGACCACGCTGGCTGACTGCACGGCCTCGGCATTGTTGCCGGTGCAGCGGATGCCCAGCTCTTCTTCTAGGGAGCGGAGCTTCGCCTCGTCGGGGTCGGCGGCGATGATTTGGTCGGCACGCACGGTCGCGGTACCAACCAGGCCGCGGATGAGAGCGCGCGCCATGTTGCCGCCACCGACAAATGCGATCGTATGTTCAACGGACATCCCGGGCGGCATACCACACAAGGCGGGCCAATGACATGCCGCCGCCAAACCCTACGCGCAGGCCGCTTCGACTTCGTCGAGCTCTTTCGGAATCCCGTACGTGAGCACATCAGAGCCGGCTTTGGTGACCACGACATCGTCTTCGATCCGCACGCCGATGCCGCGCCAGCGCTCGTCCACGCTCTCGGCGTCGGTCGCGATATAGATCCCCGGCTCGACGGTCAGCACGAAGCCTGGCTCGAGAGGGCGGTGCTCCCCCGCCAGGAAGTAGTGACCTACGTCGTGGACGTCCATGCCGAGCCAGTGCGAGGTTCGGTGCATGTAGAACGGCTCGTACTTCTTCTCTTCGATCAGCGCATCGGGCTCGCCGTCGAGCAGGCCGATGTCGACCAAGCCCTCGGTGATCGAGCGGACCGCCCTTTGGTGGATCTCGTCGAGCGTCGCTCCGGGCTTCACCGCGTCGATGGAGGCCTTCTGTGCCCGCAGGACGATTTCATAGATCGCCCTCTGCTCAGGGGAGAAGCTGCCGTTGACCGGAAAGGTGCGGGTGACGTCACTGGCATAGTAGCCGTACTCGCAGCCCGCATCGATCAAGAGAAGCTCGCCGTCGTTGAACACCCGATTGCCCGCTCGGTAGTGCAGAATCGTCGCGTTGGGCCCCGAGCCAACGATGCTTTCATAGGCGGGGCGCTCGCTCCCGTGCTTGCGAAAGACATGAAGGAGCTCAGCATCGATTTCGTACTCGTGCATGCCTGGGCGCGCGAGCTGCATCGCGCGCAGGTGAGCCTCCTGGGTAATGGCGGCCGCCTCGCGCATGGTCGCAACTTCGTCGCCGCTCTTGCGGAGGCGCATTTCATGCAGGTGCACGGCGGAGTCGATGATCGTTTCGGGCGCGGTCACGCCGCGACGACCCCCGCGGCGAAGATGGTTCAGGCAATCAAAGACGATTGCGTCAGCTTCGCGATTCTGCGCGATGCGGTAGTGAAGCCTGTCGACGTTGCCGAGGTAGTCGGGGAGTTTCTCGGCCAGCTCGTCGATGGGATAGGCGACGTCCGCGCCGAAGTCCGCGACGGCGCCCTCGACCCCGGCACGCGGGCCGTCCCAGATCTCGCGCTCGCGTTTCTTGGGGCGAACGAAGAGGACCACCTGGTGCTCCTCGTGTTGATTCGTCAGCAACAGCAGAGTTTC
>CAMYJN010000214.1 GCA_947258625.1 uncultured Polyangiaceae bacterium
GCGCGCGAGTGGAATCCGCATGCTGCGAGGGGACCAGGCCTGAGAGGTGGGGAAGAACCGCCTCGAACGCCGTCCGCAAGGGGTGCCGCACCGCGAGCTGGTTCCACGATGTCCAACCTTGTCCTTGCCGATCGAAACGCTGCACCGTGGCGGTCATTGAAAAGCGCTGGCGTTCAAGAAAAGTCTCCGGAGGCCAAACGAGCCCTGGCGCGACCACCGCGTCGAGCTCGCTTCGCACCTCGGCTAGCGTGCGGGTGATATCGGTACCCTGGCGCCGCACACTTGCGAACTCTCGACCGAGCTCCGCCAACCACCTATCGGCTTCGGGGTAAACATCCAAGCGATGCTCGGGGAGCAGCAACTGAAATACGCTATCTCGATCCGCCATGCGCTGCCGGACGTCCTGCCGGAGCGCAAGGTCTTCCAAGGTGCTCTGCACGATTGGACTTTGCGCCCCCGCCATCGTCAATCCGTAGGGTTCGATCTCGACGCCCGCCAAGCGGTAGAACGGCTCGGGCACCCCCTGACCGAGCACGAGAACGCGAAGACCTTCGCGCGCCAATAGGGCTGCGCACAGAAGCGGCTCGAGTCGGGTGCCTAGAACCACGACGTCGTAGAAGCTCGTCGGCACGGGTCTATGCGTCCGGCACGGTCAGCGATCGACTCGGGTCGGCAACGGGCGTCGTCACCGTGAACGGGTCGAGCGTGATTGCCCCAATTGCGATCTGGTGAATCACCGCCGGCAAGAGTCGGTGCTCCTGAACTTGGATTCGCGCATGTAATGAGTCCGCGCTGTCACTGACGAGGACAGGAACGGCCGCCTGCGCAATGATCGGACCCGTGTCCACGCCGGCATCGACGATGTGGACCGTACATCCACTGACGCGCACTCCCCCGTCGAGGGCGTCTTGCGGTCCGTTGTGCCCGGGAAACGCAGGAAGCAAGGCAGGGTGGACGTTGATGATGCGACCCGGAAAGCGTTCCAGCAAAGGCGCACCCAAAACCCGCATGAACCCGGCCAAGACGACCAAGTTGGGGTTCAACGATGTCACCGTCTCGGCTAGCGAGTCGTTCCAGAGGTCGCGGTCATCGCCTTTGCGAAGTGGAACCACGCGACTGGGGATTCCTCGCGCATCTACGAAGTCGAGCGCCGCGGCCTTCTTTCGATCGGAAACGACGCCTACGATGTTTGCGCCACACGTTCCTGCGTCGATGGCGTGGCAAATCGCTTTCAAGTTCGAACCACGACCGGAAACGAGAACGACGATGTCCATGACAGGCTCTAGGAGGAGAAAGAAACGCCTTCGTGGTCGACGACCTCGCCCATGACGAAGGCGCGTTCGCCGCTGGCGTTGAGCGCGTCCACCAGTTGAGTCGCGCGATCGGGCGCTACGACCATCGTGAAGCCGACGCCCATGTTGAACGTGCGCCACATCTCGGCGTCGGCGACGGCGCCCCGTGCCTGGATGAGAGCGAAGACCGGGTCGATCGTCCAGGAGCCTGCGTCGATCGCGACCCCAAGGCCTTTGGGAGTCACGCGAGGCAGGTTCTCGGGCAGCCCGCCGCCAGTGATGTGGCACATTGCGTGCACGCCGTGCTCCAGCGCAATTTGCGCCGCCTTCACGTAGATTCGCGTAGGCCGGAGGAGCGCGTCACCGAGCGTCCCAAGCGGCCCGAAATCGCTTTGCAGCGAGAGCGGCGCATCTCCCTCGATGAGCACGCGCCTCGCCAAGGAGAAACCGTTCGAGTGCAATCCCGAAGACGCAATACCAACGAGCTTGTCGCCGAGCTTCGTCGCCTTGCCGTCGATGATGCGCTTGCGGCTGACGACGCCCACTGCGAAGCCCGCCAAGTCATATTCGCCAGCGGCATAGAATCCCGGTAGCTCAGCCGTCTCGCCGCCGATGAGAGCGCACTCGGACTGGCGACACCCTTCGGCGATGCCTTTCACGACCGCCTCGCCCTGGTCCACATCGAGCTTCGATGTCGCAAAGTAATCCAGGAAGAACAGCGGCTTGGCGCCCACCGTGATGATATCGTTGACGCACATCGCTACGAGATCGATGCCGATCGTGTCGTGACGCTCGAGCTCGAAGGCCAGCTTCAGCTTGGTTCCGACTCCGTCGGTTCCGGAAACCAGGATTGGGTCCTCGATGTCGCTCGGTATCGAGCAGAGGCCGGCGAATCCACCGAGGGAACCGAGCACGTATTGCGAATGAGTCGACTGGGCGAGCGGTTTGATCCGTTCGACGAGCTGTTCACCCGCGTCGATGTCGACTCCGGCGTCACGATAGGTCAACCCCGCCATGCGGCGGAAACTAGGCGATCGACCCGAGCGGGTCAACGAGCGACGCTCCGTTGACGCTCGCGCGCTCGTCGCGTACACACGCGTCCATTCGAAGAGGGGTAGACACATGGAGTCTCTTTGCGCTCGGGCTGCTGCTTTCCGCCTCGGGCTGCACGGCTGATTCGTCTCCGCGGCGCCAGCAGGAGCTTTCCGCGCCGTCGGTGGAGCTCGCCGTGCCAACCGACGCTCCAGTTGAAAAGGCCCGGCTGATCCGCATCGACGTGTACGGCGCTGATGCGAAGGAAGCGGCCGGCGCACGGGTCGTGCTGCTCTTCGAAGGAGCTCCACTGTTCACACAGAAGCAGCTTCCCGCTGAGGGAATGCTGCCGCCTCGTATCGCGATCGAGTTGGAGGACGTCGAATGGGACGCCAGCGTCCCGGTTTCTCAGGCTGTCGAGCGAGGAGGCCTCCAGCGCGTGCGGCTGGCTACGCCCAACCCCCGCGTCGTCTTGGATCTCTATCCGACCGCGACCGGCCGGGTCTTTTTCCTGACCGACCCCTACCGCGTCGTCGTCGACGTCAGCACGGCGCGGCCCTCACGAAAGAAGAGAAGGCCTCTGGTGGTCCTCGACCCCGGGCACGGCGGTCAGGAACCCGGCGCCGCAAACGATCGATATGGGCTCGTCGAGTCGCAGCTGGCGCTCGAGTTAGCCGAGCTGGCAGCAGCTAGGTTGCGTGCGATCATACCGCGCTCGCGCGTCATGCTCACCCGGTCGAGCGACGTCGATCTCTCGCTCGAAGAACGTTGCGCTCAGGCGAACGCGATGGAAGCAGACGTGTTCGTCTCGATCCATCTAAACGCCAGCCCAGAGCAGGTTCGCAAAGGAGGCGTAACCACCTTCGTTTTAGACACCACGAACAACCGTCAGGCGCTTCGTCTCGCCGCGCGCGAAAACGGCACGCGTGTCGCCGAGGTGACCGGTATTCAGAGTCTGCTCGCCAAGCATCATCGGCAGAACCAAGTGAAGGGCTCGCTGACTTTGGCCGGAAAGATTCAGCGCCACACCCTGAAACGCGGCCGCACCGTTCTCCCGAAGCTTTCTGATCGCGGTGTGCGACGTGCCATGTTCTACGTCTTGGTGGGCGCCCGCATGCCGTCGGTGCTTCTCGAAGCGTCCTTTCTGACGTACGAGCCCGAGGCGCGCGCGCTGACCAAGCATCGATATCGCCGCGCCCTCGCCGACGGCATCGCATCCGGCATCGCGTCCTACCTCCTGACTCGATAGGGCGGATGGCTTGCCGACCGCAGGGTCGACGGTCATACTCGCTAACCTTTGTCGGATGGTTCCAGTCCGGTCGTCGATCTGGGTGGGCTCGCGCCTTCGCTCGGCAAGACCTGCAGCGGATACCTCGGTGGTTATCGCCGGGCGTTCGAGGACGCCGTGCGCCGAGGAGACCCGGGCGTTGGCACGGCTCGCTCTCATGCCCGCGCCCTCGACGGTCTGCTGAGCGCTCTCTACTGCGCCTCCGATGCGGCCACGCGGGCGCAGGGTCTGGAGCCGCGCGGGCGCGTCGCTCTGGTCGCGGTGGGAGGCTACGGCCGCTCGACGCTCGGTCTCAACAGCGACGTCGACGTCGTGTTCCTGTGCGACGACTCGAACGACCCGTTCGTCGGCGCCCTGGCCGAGGGGCTGCTCTACCCACTTTGGGACCTCGGGGTCGACATCGGTCACGCCGTCCGAAGCGTCGAAGAGACGCTGAGTCTCGCTCGCCAAGACATCCGCACCACCACGACGCTAATCGACTTTCGGCGTGTCGCTGGCAGTGGCTCTCTGCTCGATCAACTGGAGCGCGGAGCGCGCGAGCAGGTCTTTGAGCCGCACCTGGTCGAGTTCCTTGCCGCGCTGGAGCAGGACACTGCGACACGCCATCGCCGTTTCGGTGGCAGCCTCTACCTTCTCGAGCCCGACGTGAAGCAGGGGCGCGGCGGGCTCAGAGACATGGACGTCGCCGAATGGGCCGCAAGAGCACGCTGGGGCGCGAGGGACGAGCAGGACTATGTCCGAACGGGAGCACTCCTCGCTCGCGAGGTTCGGGAGCTCGAAGATGCTGGCGAGATGCTCTGGCGCGTCCGTAACCTTCTGCACCTGCGCGCAGGCCGTCAGCAAGACCGACTCACCTTTGGCGACCAAGAAGACATTGCGCAGGAGCTCGGCTTCGTCGATGGCGTCGCGCTCGGTGTCGAGCAATTCATGCAGGCCTATTATCGACACGCTCGCATCGTCGCTTTGACGGCGGAGCGAATGCTCGACCGCGCTCGACCGCGCAATCGGACTCGAGCCGCCACGTTCCGAAAGCTCGCACATGGGATCGTTTTGGCGGACGGAAGCATCAGCCTCGAGAAGCCTCAACGGCTCGATGCAGATCCCGCGCTAGTGTTTCGCTTCTACCGACAGGCTCTCCGCTACCACAAGCGGCCCGACCACTCGGCCTTGGACGCGATTGCACGGATTGCTCCGGACAAGCGTTGGCGTCTCCGACTGCAGGACTCCGAAGAAGCCACGCAGCTCTTCCTGTCCCTGCTCAGCAACATCGATGAGCCGGCGTTCCGCAGCGGCTCCACCGTTGCTGAGCTCCACGAGGTTGGGCTCGTTTCCGCGATGATTCCCGAGTTCGAGCCCCTGGTCGGTCGCGTCTATCACGACGTGTTCCACGTTTACACGGCCGACATTCATGCGGTCAAAGCGCTCGAGCATCTGCAGGCGCTGACCCGAGGTGAGAGCCGCGGCCGGGCGCTCTCGGCTCGCCTAGCCGCAGAGGCCCCGAGGCGGATTCCGTTGTTTTTGGCGGTCCTCCTGCACTCACTCGGTCGAACGCGGGGTCGGGAGCAAGAGCAAGCGGGCGCGCGCCTCGCCGAGAACGTGGCGCTTCGATTGGGCCTCGCTCCTGTCGACGCCCAGCACGTCGCTTGGCTCGTCCGTGAGCAGAACTCGCTCTACCGCT
>CAMYJN010000215.1 GCA_947258625.1 uncultured Polyangiaceae bacterium
GTCGCGAAACCGACCCGATCGAGGGAAGCGCCTCTCCTCGAAATCCCAGAGTGGAGACGCGAACCAGGTCATCGAAGGATGCGATCTTGCTTGTGGCGTGCCGTTGGACGCTGAGGGTCACATCCTCGGCGGACATCCCGATGCCGTCGTCTGTCACTCGAACCTGTGCGCGTCCCCCATCTTCCACTGACACGGTAATCGAGCTCGCTTGGGCGTCGATGGCGTTCTCGAGCAGCTCCTTCACCAGGTTGGCGGGCCGCTCGATGACTTCGCCGGCGGCGATTTGGTCGATCAGCGTATCGTCGAGCAATCGTACCGTCGGAGCCACGGCCTGCGCCTATCAAAGCTGGTTTCGATTGGCAACGCGGGCCTGCGGATTCCACCCCTTCGTTGACCCTCCATTAATCGCAATGCTACCGTGTTTTGTGGGGAGTTAACAGGGAATTCACCAAGATGAAGGTATGTCCCGCCTGCAGAATTGACTACGGCGGCGGAGAGGTGTTCTGTCCGGTCGACGCGACGCGTCTAGTCACGACGTCGCAGATGAGCGCCAGCCCACTCGACCCGAACGATCCGCTGATCGGCAATGTGCTTGCCGGCCGCTATCAAGTGAAGAGCCGGATCGGCGAGGGCGGGATGGGTTTGGTCTACGAAGGCCTCCATCGGGACATCGACAAGCGGGTGGCGATCAAGGTCCTTCGCGATGACTTGTCGAGACGCCCCGAGGTCGTTGCGCGCTTCCGCCAGGAGGCCAAGAGCGCATCGCGCATCGGGCACGAGAATATCGTCGACATCTTCGACTTCGGAGAGACACGGCACGGCGCGAGCTACTTCGTCATGGAGTTCCTGGAAGGCGAGGACCTCGGCAACGTCCTAGGGAAGAAGGCAACCATCGAGGCGGAGCGCGCCTGCGACATCGTGCTCCAGTGCTGTAGGGCGCTTTCCGCCACGCACGCCAAAGGCATCGTCCACCGGGACATCAAGCCCGAGAACATCTTCTTGACGCAACGCGACGGCATCGATGACTTCGTCAAGATCGTCGACTTTGGCATCGCCAAGATGAGCGATATCGAAACCGATGGGGCGCCGGGGCGCAAGCTCACCAAGACAGGGATGATCTTCGGCACCCCCGAATACATGTCGCCGGAGCAAGCGGGGGGTAGGGAGCTGGACCACCGAGTCGATGTGTACGCCCTGGGTATCATTCTCTACGAATGCCTTGCGGGCCGCGTGCCGTTCGAGGGCGATACGTTCATGGGGATCCTCACCCAGCACCTGACCGCGGAAGCGCAGCCCATCGACGAGGTGAATCCACACGCCACGGTAACCCAGGAGCTCGAGCTCGTGATCCGAAAGGCCCTCGCCAAGAGTCCTGACGACCGCTACCAAGATACCGAGGAGCTTGCCGAGGCCATCGTCTGCGCTCTCGACGGCCGCGTGAGCCGCGCGACACGGCGGACCCCGCCCTCGGTCCTCGGCGTGCCGCTGACGAGTGAGCTCGATGCGGTGCCAAGGCGGAAGACCTCACCTTGGGTTTGGGTCGCGGCGGTGATGGGCGCAGCCGGCTTTCTCGTCTGGTCCGCCCTCGACTCGCGTTCCGGCCCGGGGAGCGGGGCGGAGGCAAGTGCGGTTCCACTCGAGCCGCAGCAACAACCCGTCGCGGAAGCCTCGGATGTCGTCGAGGAGGCACCGCCAATTCCCGAAGCGGAGCCAGAGCCGATGTGGGTCAACGTGCATGTTGCGAGCGACCCTGCAGGCGCCCGCGTTTCGTACGATCGCGGCGCGGAGGCATGTGCCTCGACGCCATGCACGCTCGAGGTCACTCGGGGAGCAACGCTGGTGCTTCACGCAAAGCTTGGTAAACGAAGGGGGCGCACCGCGATCACCCCGAGCCAAGAGGAAACCGTTTTGATCGAGCTCCACGCCCCCAAGCGGCCCACGCCAAAGCCTCGCAGCGCCCAAGTTCCCAAGCGCAAGCGGGAGGCCCCAGCCCGTTCCTCGGACCTCAAGGTTCCCGAGTGGGCTCAGTGAATGAGGTCGAGCAAAAGACGCTAGCCGATCTCGAGTGGGACCAGGTAGAGCGAGCGGTCGCGGAGCGATGCCGGGGTCCGCTCGGCGAAGGGCTGACCTTGAAGCTCGCCGAGTCCTTCGACGACACCGAACGGGCGATCGCCGAAGCCAAAGAGGCACGGACGCTGCTCGTCAGAAACGAACCGCTTCCGCTCGACGGCATCTGCGAAATCGAAACGTCCTTGCAGCATCTGGAGCGGGAAGGAGTGCTCGACGCCAACGCCCTCAAAGACGTCCGCATGACGCTGCGTGTGGCTGGCGCGCTGCGACGCTTTCTGGGCCAACGCAGAGATAGTGTTCCGCATCTGTATCGCGTGTGCGCGATCGATCCCACGCTCGATGGTCTCGAAGAAGAAGTAGGGATGTCGATCGGCGATGACGGGACGATCCTCGACTCCGCGAGCGCCGAGCTGGCCCGTCTACGCGAAGAAGCCGGAAACCTTCGAGCTCGGATCATTCGAAAACTGGAAGACCTGATCCAAAAACGAAGCGCGATCTTGCAGGACTCGTTCCACACGATTCGCGAAGGCCGCTACGTGCTTCCGGTTCGCGCCGACGCGCACGAGCGTTTCCACGGGATCGTCCACGGCTCGAGCGCAAGCGGCGCTACGATCTTCGTGGAGCCTCGAGAGCTGGTGGAACGTGGCAACCGGCTCAAGATGGCCCAGGCCGAGCTCGAACGTGAAGAACGGAGAATTCTCGCGGCACTTTCGGACTTGGTGCGCCAGTACGTTCCCCAGCTCCGTGCTGCCGCCGAGGCCCTCGACCACGCCGATCTACGTGGCGCCAGCGCCAAGCTTGCGGTCGATCTGCGTGCGGAATTCGTGGAGCTCTCAGCGGAGCCGCGGATCTCGTTGCGCGAGGCTCGCCATCCGCTTCTCGTTCTGCGGGGCATCGAGGTCGTCTCAAACGACATCGATCTCACGGGCGGCGAGGCGTTGGTGATCTCCGGGCCCAATGCTGGCGGCAAGACGGTCGCGCTCAAGATGCTGGGCCTGGCAGCGCTCATGACCCGCGCCGGGCTCCCGGTCCCGGTGGCAGAGGGGAGCGTTTGTGGGTTCTTTGCACCGGTGCTCGCCGCGGTAGGCGACGAGCAAAGCCTTGCGCGCAACCTTTCGACATTCTCTGCGCACCTCGTGACGCTCAGGACAGTGCTCGAACAGGCCGACGAACGCGTCCTCGTGCTTCTCGATGAGCTTGCCGGTGCGACCGACCCGGAAGCGGGCGCGGCGTTGGCTTGCGCAATCGTATCGACGCTGGTTGAACGGGGCGCCGCCGTTGCCGTCACGACTCACTACGAAGCCTTGAAGGCCCTAGCAGCGGAACGCGACGAGATGCACAACGCGGCAGTGGGCTTCGACTTCGATGAAATGGCCCCCACCTTCCGCTTGAGGATGGGCGTGCCAGGCGGCTCCAACGCGCTCGAGGTCGCCCGACGTTTTGGGATTCCCTCCGACGTGGTCGACGCCGCGCGGACGACGCTGCCGGAGCACTCACGTAGCTTCGAGACGCTCGTCGCCAAGCTCGACACCGCGACCAAGGTGGCGCTTGAAGAGCAAGCGGCTCTCCAAGACGAACGAGCAAAAGTCGGTCAAGAACGCGCCAAGCTCGACGCGCGTCGCCAAGAGCTTGCGGCGCGCGAAGCGAAGGGGCTTGGCCGGGAAGCCCAGAAGCTGGTCGACCAGCTGAAAGACCTTCATCGCCGGCTCGACCAAGCGAAGAAATCGCTACGCGAACGCGCCGAAGCCGAGTCGGTTGCCGCCGCCTCCACGGTCTCGAGCGACGCCGCGGAGCTCCTTGGCGACATCGACCGTCGCCGGGCATCACTCGAGCCCGAGCCGGTCGAAACCGCAGAGCTGGATCTCGAAGCGGTTCGAGTTGGGGATCGCGTCTGGGTCGAGCGGCTTCGAAGCGCGGCCGAGGTCGTCGAAGGGCCGGCCCGCGGGAAGGTTCGTGTCGCCGCCGGCATGATGAAGCTCTGGGTCGAGCTCAGCGATCTCCGCGGACTCAAGCAAAGCGCCGAACGGGCGCCGAAGGAGAGCGCCCCGGTGACCGGCACGCAGCCAAAGGTGCAGCGCGGCGTTCGAACGAGCGACAACACGCTCGATGTGCGCGGCCTTCGCCCGGACGATGCGGTCTCGTTGGCCGAGGCGTTTCTCGATCGGATGTACGGTGCGGCCGAGGCGAACGCGTTCATCGTGCACGGGGTCGGTAGCGGCGCGCTCCGAGCGGCGATCCACGAGCACCTGGCCCGCGATGCCGCCTACGTCGAAGGGTTTCGGCAAGCGACCCAAGAGGAAGGCGGGCCGCAAGTGACGGTCGTCTCACTCAAGTAGCACTCAGGCGTTTGCGCTCTGTGGCTCGCCGCCGTCCATGCGAGGCTTCACCGCGAATTGCCAAACCGCAAGGCCAACGCAGACCATGGCGATCGAGGACCATTGGGCAGGCGTGAGCCCAGCGTATCGAACATCGCCGCCCTCGAGCGGAGCCGCCCTGAGAAAGTCGAGGAAGAACCGAACGGGCGCATATAGGAGCGGCAGTAGCACGCAATAGAAGCCGACCGGGCGGCGCTTTCGATGTTCGAGCCAGACGAACAGCCCGATGATCGACAACGAGAAGAACACCTCGTACAGGCCGAGGTCGTGACGCGGCTGATAGGGCGGGGCGCCAAAACGATAGTCCGAGACGGCCAACGCGAACTCGGTGACCTTACCCGGATGATCGTGGACGACGAAGCAACCCATGCGCCCGAACAACCAACCGACCGGCAAACCAAAGCAGACCGCATTCGCGTAGGGGAGCAGGTCCATCTTCTTGCGGTACTTCCAAATGAAGCAGCCGAGAATGCCCCCAAAAAAACCACCGTACGAAGAGAGGCCCAGCCAGGTGGAGAAGAGCAGAGAGGGATGGCGGAGGACCTCGATGAATGTTTCTCGTTCGTAGAACAGCCCGTTCAGGAAGTACCCGAGGATGAACCCGGTCACGACCGCATAGGTCACCAGGTCTCCGGTGGCCACGGTGTCCAGCGCGTTGCGCCGCGCGAAGCGGCCGGCAACCCAGGCGCCGAGGAGCACGCCGGTTGCGACGAGAACGCCGAACGGCTGAATCGACAGAGTGTCTCCTAAAACCGGAACGGAGAACGGCAGGGGGATGTCCCAAGCCTCGAGGCGAAACCAAGGAATGAACAGCAGGGCGTGCATGGCGGCCGAGCCTAGCA
>CAMYJN010000216.1 GCA_947258625.1 uncultured Polyangiaceae bacterium
GCCCAGAGGAGCGGAACCTCGTTCAAGCGGCTTGGCGGAAAGCGAAAGCCAATGCGGTCGCCTCTTGGCGCGCGATCGACAGCGAGGGCGGCCAGGCTTCACTCTACTTCCGCGACGCCGACACCCTCGTGATCGATGGGCGAGCACCTCGCCAGGTCCAGCTCAGCTCGGGAATCAAGACGCAGCTCTCGGAAGCCGAGCTCGTGCCCGCGATTCGTGATCCGAGTAATCGGTTCGCCGTCCGGGGGGTGCGTGCGACCTGCGCGGGTTTCGAAGCGGAGCTCGGTCCAATCCGGGGCAGGCAAAGCCATCGAGCGCCGATCGAGAGGCGTTCGAGCAAGGCGCCGTGCAAGACTCCCATCGATCGACCCGCGACGGTCTTCGAGTGGGCAGTGCTCGGCTGGGCGCCGCAGGGGCTCGTCGCCGCGTCAGGCGACTTGCTTCGGGTCGTACCACTCAATCAATTCGCGAAGCCGGCGGGTCGACCCATCGACCTGGGCACGACGAGCCCCTTACCCGCTCCGATTCGCGGCGCCCGTATCACCAGCGACGGCACACGCTACGTGATTCCGCACCCGGAGGGCGTCGTCGTTCGCGACTGGCGCAAAGGCGGTGCGGGACTCTGGCTGCGGCCAGCGGACTGGGAAACAGTTCCGGGCGACGTCCGTAGCATCGCCATCAGCCCTGACGGTCGGAAGATCGCCCTACAAAAAGGAAGTGAGATCCGGCTTCTGAGCTGGTAGCGAGCCTCGACTGTGACGATGGATCCGCGATGGTATAGTCCCGGCGCATTGCGTTGCAGCCCGCAACTCCTGTTGGCACTGGTCGTGCTGTTGACGGTCGCCGCCTGTAGCGGTGCCCGCTCGCGTCCTGCTACGCCCTGCATGTCCGACGCGGAGTGCCGGGCAGAGAGAATCTGCCACGAAGGGAAGTGCCGCTTCGTCGAAGAGGTCCTCGCGGAGCTCGCGACACCCGTGGTCGGGCCGGACGTCGCTGAATCCGGCGAGGCGCCTCGCAGCGCCAACGGCTTCATGGGAGACGCGGCACACACCGGTCGAAGCGAAAACCGCGGCCCGTCGTCCAGCCCCTCCCTGGCCTGGACCTACCAAACCGGAGCCCGCGTGTTTGCGTCGCCCGTCGTCGGAAATGACGGCACCGTGTACATTGGTTCGCTCGATGGGCAGTTTGTTGCGCTGAATGCCGACGGTTCGCTGAAGTGGCGGTACGCGGCGGGGCAGAAGATCTACCCCAGCGCGCTCGTCGCGGGCTCGTCGATCATCTTCGGAACGCATCAGCGAGAGCTCGTATCGCTTTCGCTTCAAGGACAGCCCCGCTGGAAGCTTCCCCTCGAGGACGTCGTGGATGCATCGGCTACCTTGGGCCCCGACGGACGGGTCTACGTCGTCGCGAACGGCGCTTATGCCGTCGATCTTCTCGGCCGGTTGCATTGGCACAAACCGACGGCCGACCACGTTCGAAGCGCCCCAGCGATCCACCCCGCCCGGCTGCTGATCATCGGTACGACGGAAGGTTCGCTGATCGCGCTTCGGCCCGACGGATCACTCGCCTGGTCGGTACAGCTCCGCGGCGCCATCGAGGGCGCTGCGTCGGTCGATGACGAGGGGTACATCTACATCGGCACGGGTCGCGGGGAAATCGTTCAAGTCGATCAGACAGGCGCTGTACAGTGGAAATTCAAGACCGGCGACGAGGTCCGAGCAACCCCGGCGGTCGCGCGGGACGGCACGATCATCGTCGGCTCGTATGACGGGAGCGTCTATGCCATACGCCCCTCGGGCGCCCTCCGCTGGAAGGTCGCTACCGGAGGCCGAGTACGCGCCTCAGCCCGAGTCGATGCGGATGGTCGCATCTATGTGGGCTCCCAAGACAACTTCCTCTACTGCATCGACCCCAGCGGTTCTGTGCTCTGGCGATACAACGTCGGACAGGACGTCGACTCGACAGTGGAGATCGGATCCGACGGCACACTGTATTTCGGATCCGATGACGGCGGGGTGCATGCCCTGCGATAGAAATGATGAACGAAGAAATTCCCGAAAAGAACGAAATCCTGCAGGTTCTGCAGGCACATGCTCCTCGTGCGATGCACGTTGGAGAGCTCTGCGGACGGCTCAATGTTCCGCGCAGCGCCAAGGACGAGGTCGTCCGGCGCCTTTTGCTGCTCGAAGACGAGAACCTCGTGACCGAGATGCCGGGCTTGCGCTTTCGTGCGCTGCCTGCGGAGAAGAACAAGAAGCGAGGTCGCGAGCAGGCGAAGACGACACGAGGGCGCGGCCGTAAGGCCCAGGAGCGGCAGCAACTTGCTGCACCGCTGACTCCCGTGATCGAGGGCAAGCTGACCATGACCCGCCAAGGCTACGGCTTCGTCAACGTGTACGACGGAGGCTCCGACGTCTTCATTCCGCCCGATGCGGTGGGTCCAGCCCTCCATGGGGACACGGTCCAGCTCCGGGCTCGCCCTTCGTCGAAAGGCCGAGAAGGTCTCATCGTCGGCATCGTCGAGCGGCGACTGAAGAACGTGACCGGAATGCTGCACCCCCGCGGCCGGGGGATGAGCTTCGAGCCCGACGACGAGCGGCTGCGCTCGCCCATGCGCGTGGTGGGCAAGGTCCCGAAGTCCGTCCGAAAAGGAGACGTGATCCTCGCAGAGATCGTCACCTTTCCACAGCGGAGCGAGGACCGGCCCGAGGTGGGCATCGTCGAGGTGCTCGGAGCGCAAGGGGTCGCACGGATCGAGGTGGAGAAGATCAAAATCCGTGACGGGATCCGGGAGGTCTTTCCGGACGACGTCGAGCTAGAGGCCGCCGCCCTCCCCGCCCGCGTGGACCGCGACGTCGTGAAGAATCGCGAGGACCTGCGAGACATTGATCTGGTCACGATCGACCCGGAAACCGCGCGCGACCACGACGACGCGATTTGGGTTGAGCGAACGCGCAACGGCTTCCGTCTCATCGTCGCGATCGCAGACGTCTCTCACTACGTCACCGAAGGCAGCCCGATGGACCGCGAAGCGATCAGCCGAGGTACGAGTGTCTATCTGCCGGACCGAGCGATCCCCATGCTGCCGCCCGAGCTCTCGACCAACCTCGCGTCGCTCGTGCCGAACCGCGACCGGCTCTGTATGGCGGTCGAAATGCACATCGACGAAAAGGGTCACGTGAGCTCCCATCGCATCTTCGAAGCCGTGATGCGCTCGCACGGGAAGCTCTACTATGAGGGCGTGGCTCGCGCGCTCCGGCTCACCGACAAGGGCCCGCATCAGCCCTCGGCCGAAAAGCGGGTCGAGACTCTCAAGATTCTCCTCGATCTCTCGCAGCGGCTTCGAGCTCGCCGGCAGAAGCGGGGCTCGCTCGACTTCGACCTTCCCGAGGGGAAGATCGTCCTCGACGATCACGGAGAGCCCAAGGAAATCGTCCAGTCCCGCAAAGACCCAGGCATTCGACAAGCATACCGCATCGTCGAGGACATGATGCTGGTGACCAACGAAACCGTTGCTGCACACATCAAGCGGCACGCTGCGCCCGGCGTGTTTCGAGTCCATGGCAAGCCCGACCCGGACCGGATCTCGATGTTCTGCCAGGTCGCGAAGTCCTTCGGCTACGAGCTCGAAGAAGAGGCCGCGTCGACTCCTAAGCAGCTCAGCCAGTTCCTTCGTCGCATCGAAGGCACGGACGAAGCCTCGCTGCTCCGATACCTGCTCTTGCGAGCCATGCAGCAAGCAATTTACGACACCGACCCGACCACCGGTCACTTCGCACTGGCGGCGAAGGACTACCTGCACTTCACGTCTCCGATCCGACGGTATCCGGACTTGCTGGTCCATCGCGTCCTTCGGACCATGATTCGGAACGAAAGCCTCGACTCGGCTTCGCTACGGCCGCGGCTGCAGCGATTTGCCGCACAGGCAAGTGAGTCCGAGCGCCGCGCGATGATCGTCGAGCGCGACGTCATGGACGTCTACCGGACCATCTACATGCAGAAGCACATCGGAGACGAGTTCGAGGGGCGGATCTCGGGCTTTGCACCCTTTGGCATCTACATTCAGCTGGTAGATCCGTTCGTGAGCGTCCTGCTGCCATTCGAGCAGCTCGAAGATCGGTACGAACCGGACGACTTGGGCATTCGTTTGATCGGCGCGAGGACGGCGAAGATCTTCACCATGAACGATCCCGTCACCGTGCGGATCGAGGACGCCAATGTTCAGGCTCGGGATGTCATTGGCTCCCTGCTGGAGCACCAGCCCGCAGAGGCGCCGACACAGGTTCGCAGGATGCAACGCAGTGGCGGCAAAGAGCGCGGCCGAGCGCCCAAGAAGCGCGGTGATGCGCGCCAGGAACGGAAAGCAGCGCCGAGGAAGCGGACCGGCCCTTCGAAGAAACGGGGCAGCCAACCGAAGAAGAGGCGCGACGATTCGAAGACGCAGAGCGCCGAACCCCGGAAACGGCCGCGACGCACTCGACGCAAGTGATGGCTCGAACGAAGCGACACCTTCTGGCCGTCCCAGAGCTGATCGCTCGCAAGCGTGAGGGAGACAGGCTCAGCGATCAGGACATCCAGGCTCTGATCGCGGGCTTCATGGACGGCTCGGTCGCTGACTACCAGATGAGCGCCTTGGCGATGGCGATCTATTTTCGGGGCATGGACTTCGACGAGACGGTTGCCATGACGCTCGCGATGCGGGACAGCGGGAAAGTCCTGAACCTCGACGCACTCGACGCTCCAAAGGTGGACAAGCACTCCACCGGCGGCGTCGGAGACAAAGTCAGCATCTGCCTGGCCCCCATCGTCGCGGCCTGCGGGGTGGCGGTACCGATGATGAGCGGTCGCGGCCTCGGCCATACCGGAGGCACACTCGACAAGCTCGAAGCAATTCCCGGATTCCGTGTCGATCTGTCGGTGCGGGAGTTTCGTGCTCAACTCCGAAAGATCGGTTGCGCGCTGATCGGGCAAACCGAAGACCTCGCACCGGCCGACAAGCGCCTCTACGCACTGAGGGATGTCACCGGAACGGTGGAGTCAATTCCCTTGATCACCTCGAGTATTCTGTCGAAGAAGCTCGCAGAGGGGATCGACGCGCTGGTGCTCGATGTGAAAGTAGGCCGCGGCGCGTTCATGAAGACCGAATCGGATGCGAGGGCGCTGGCGCGATCTCTGGTGCGCGTTGGGAGCCTTGCCGGGAAACGAGTCTCCGCGCTCCTGACCGACATGAATAGTCCAATTGGCTACACGATCGGCAATGCGCTCGAAACGAGCGAG
>CAMYJN010000217.1 GCA_947258625.1 uncultured Polyangiaceae bacterium
AGGTCAGCGGTTCGCTTCGATAGATCTTACCATCGACTTTCGCGACCGCTGGCGCGAATTCGTAGGTCCCCGCTGCCCTTGGAAGCAACACATAGATGTTCGCGATGCTCGACTCTTTTTGGACGCCAGAGCCAAAGCCAAAGCTGAACTGCATCGGGCGCATCGTTTGATGTGACACGATCTCGAGCTCGAGATGCTTCTTGAGGTCGCTGAGCTGCAAGTCCTGGATGGTTCCGCCACGCGCGCGAACTCTGACCTCCAGTCGTATCGAGTCGCCGACTCGCGCCTCACTGGGTGTCGCGTTGAGCGTGACCGTCACCTCCGGCTCGGCGGCGGCTGTGGCGGACCACGTTATCGCAGACATGGCAACGAAGAGCAGCGCGAGGATTCGCATCACCAATCCTTCTCGGGTGGCGGACGGCCGGCGCTTCGGCGGCGGGCGCGCTGCAGGGGAAGGTTTTCTTCGTTCTGCTCGAGGGCGTCCAGAAAGCGCTGAACTTCGTCGCGGGGGATCGGCTGGGCTTGTTGCTGTTCGTTCTCAGGCTCGTTCTCGTTTCCGGACTCGTTCTCGTTCTCAGGCTCGTTCTCGTTTTCGGATTCAGACTCGCTCTCGGACTCGTCTTCGGAGTCGTCTTCGGACTCGTTTTCGGACTCGTCTCCGGACTCGTCTCCGGACTCGTCTCCGGACTCGGACTCGTCTGCGGACTCGGACTCGTCTTCGGAGTCGTCTTCGGACTCGTCTGCGGACTCGGATTCCTGCTCCTGTTCTTGCTGCTGTTGCTTCTCTTCTTCCTCTCGAATTCGCTTCAAGGCGTATTCGAGATTCCACGCGGCATTGCGATCCCCGGGTCGCACGCGGAGTGACCGCTTGAACGCGTCCGCCGCTTCACGGAAGTGTGCAGACGACTCTTCGTAGGATTCCTGCTGCGACAGCGCGTCTCCCTCGCGGGCAAACGCGATCCCCAGGTCGTAGTATGCGTCGGCGCGCGTGTTCGGCGCCGCCGAGGGGTCTGCGGCGGCGATGAACGCTTCCTTGGCTTGCTCGCTCAGGTCTTGCCCAAGGAGCGCAAGCCCACGATTGAGCTGCAGGGCCCGCGCCTCCGGCAGCTCGCGGGTCGCCTCGTCGTACGCTTCGAGAGCCGGTCCGTACTGCTCCTGAGCCATCAGCTGGTTGCCCCGTTTCGCGTTCGGATTCTCGGCGCGAAGAGGAGTCCAAGCCGACGCGCTTGCGGGGAAAGCAAGCGCTGCCGCACAGAAGACGAACAGGGCGGACCACCTCATGTTTTCCTCCTTCGGCGGCGTATGATCCAGGCCTCCGGAAGAATCGCTTCGAGGACGATGAAAAGAAACCCGGGGAGAAGTGCCAGGGCGAACCGGTTCTCATGCACGGTGACTCGCCGCGCCTTTCTCTCCGATGCTTGGAGCTTTGCGAGCTCGGCGCGGATTTCGGTCACGCCCACGGTGCCTTCTTCGGCTCGCACGTATTCCCCTCCGGTGATCGACGCGATCTCTTCGAGCGTGTCTTCGTTCTCAGCGCTGAGCGCGGTCATGATCAGGCGGCCGTTTGCGTCCTTCATGTGTCCGATGAGTGTGCCGTCGGCAGTGTAGCTCGGAATCGGTTCACCGCTGCCCGAACCAATCCCCACGGCGTAGACCTTGATTCCTGCGGCCTGCAGCTCTTCGGCGGCTGCAATCGGATCGCCTTCGTGATCTTCTCCATCGGTCAACAAGAGCACGACTTTGGAACGGCGGTCCGGATTCCCTTCGTCGCTGCGGCTTTCGTTGGAGCTTTCGATCAGCCGTTTGGACGCGATCAGCGCCTTCCCGATAGCGGTTCCGCCGACCGGCATGTCCATCGGCCCCAAGTCGCGCAGGAACAACCGCACGGCGGAGTAGTCGACCGTCATGGGAAAGGCCATCGCGTCGCCGGCAAAGGCAACGAGGCCGACGCGGTCTCCATCGAGATCGGCCAGCAGACGTTTGAGCTCCGCCTTGGCTCGCTTGATTCGGCTTGGGTGCACGTCCCGGGCGAGCATGCTCTTCGAGAAATCCAGCGCGATGACGATGTCGATTCCGCGCTTTCGAAGGACTCGCGTCCGGCTTCCGTACTGCGGCCCCGCAAACGCAACAATCACGAGCGCCGCCCCAAGCAACAGAAGCATGGCCCGCACGCTCCGCCACCACTTGGCGCGGCCAGCGATCAAGGGTTGGACTGTCACGCTCCTTCCGAAAAGCTCGGTTGCCCGTTCCCGCCTCGCTGCGTTCCATCCAAGCAGCGCGACCGCGGCTGGCAGCAAGGCCAAAAGCCAAAGAAGCTGCGGGTCAGCCCAGGTCACGGCCACCTCCTCAGCCAGAGCAGAAACAGGAACTCGATCAGAAGAAAGAGTAGGGCGGGGCCCACGAAGGCGGGGAACAGCTCGGTGTACATGCGTCCTGCATCCTCGATATCGGTCTTCTCGAGCGCGTCGAGGATTTGGTGGAAACTTTGCTCGAGAGCCTCCCGATCGCTGACCAGGAAAAATTCGCCGCCCGTCTTTTCAGCCATCTCATCGAGGAGCTCCGGGTTGACCGGGTAGTTCCCCGTGCCGAACAGCGCGCGGCCGAAGACGCCAGTCCCCCGTTGGACCGGCGCAGCATCGGAGACGCCCATCAGGATTGGATAGATCTTGACGCCCATTGCGCTCGCGAGGTCCGCGGCCTGCGAAGGTGACACGTTGCCGGCATTCGACTCACCGTCGGTCAGTAGAATCATCACCTTGCTCTTTGCGCGCGACCGCTTGAGCCGGTTCAGGCTGACGCCCACCGCGTTGCCGATCGCGGTGCCGCGCCCGTCGATCTGGTCGAGCTGAAGTCCGCGCAGCGCCGTGCGTAGGGCTTCACGATCGGTCGTGAGCGGGAGAAGCGTATAAGCGTCGACCCCGAACACGACCGCGCCAATCCGATCGTTTGGCCGACGATTGATGAACTCCCGAACCACTGACTTCGTGGCTTTGAAGCGGGTCGGCCGGATGTCCGAGGCTTCCATCGAGCGGGACATGTCGAGGGTGAGAATGATTTCGATGCCGCTCACCTCGGCGGTATCTCGTGCGTGAATGCTCTGGGGTCCCGCTAGGCCCACCACCAGAAGCGCAACGGCGACGGCGCGCAACGCGCCCGGCAGGTCGGCGAGACGCGAGCGCCAGCTCCCCTCCGGGATCTGCAGCGCAGAGGCCCGGCTGAACTGGAGCCGCGGTCGCGAAAGCCGTTGCACCCAGACACGACCAAACCAAACCATCGGAACGGCGAGCAGGAGTAAGGCCGCCCAGGGGCGCTCGAAGCGAAGCTGCTCGTCGGTGATCAAGAGCTGATACCTCGACTCGAGGTAGCGCAGGCTGACGACGAGCCCGGCGAACGCGGCTGCTCCAAGCCATGCAAACGCCCAACCTTGGCGCTCTGCGCGGGTCACGATGCGCCTCCGTCGTGGCGCACGGCTGACGGCCGGGTCCGATCGACCAGCGCGAGCGCTTCTTCGATCAAGCTGCGCGACGCGTCATCGGCGAGAGAGGCCTTTGCGAACTTCACCAGGTCGCATTGACCGAGAAACCCGACCACTTCTGCGGGAGCGACGGCCAGCGACTTTGCGAGATCGAGCTGACCTGCGATTTCATCCGTGGTGCTTTCGAGCCCGTGGAAACCATAGCGGCGGCCGAGGTAGGCGCGGATCGAATCGCTGACCGCGTCGACCCATGGCTCGGTTCGGCCTTCGGCGATCGCGCCGGCGCGGCCTCGCTCGAGCTCGTGTAGCTCCGCGAAAGCGGTTTCCCAGGGCGGCGGCGGAGGCGGCGGTGCGGGCTCGGGCCTGTCCCGCTTCTGCCACCAGCGCATGAACAGCCATGCCAACAGCGCGCCGATCGCTAGCGCGAGCAGGGCGCCGAGGATGAGCAGCAGCCTGTAGTCGTCCTGCTCGATGACCGCGGGCTGGCTCGGCGGCTTGAGCTGGGCGTCCGGCTCGTTCGCCAGCAGCGAACGGACTTCGATACGGCTGCTGTTCGAATCGAGCTCGACGAGATCGCCGCCGGCGCTGGTGACGCGCACTCGAATCGGACCCAACTCATGGGCCCCGACATCGAAGCAAAGAAGCTGAAGCTCGAAGCTGAAGGTCTTGGATGTGCCGTCCGGCGAAGGGGCGATAGTGAGCTTTTTGCCCAGAATCTCGAAGGGCTCGAACGATTGCTCCGGTACCGCCACGTCGTCGGAGGCGGCGGCGGTCACGGTCAAGATCACGTCAATCGCATCGCCGATCGTGGTCTCGAGCGGCGCGTCGAGCGCGATGCTCGGCTCCTGCCCCAAGGCGATGGTGGGCGCGAGCAAGGAACACAGTACGATGGCGACTCCGCGTTTCACCGATAGCCCGTGAGTCGTCGCTGCCGCAGGCGGAACAGCTCGGTCAAGGGGCGGACGAAGTCGCGTTCCGTGCTCACCGTGACGTGGTCCAGCTTCAGCCGGCGAAACAGATGCTCGCGTGCCGCACGTTCACGCTGTGCCTCGCGTGCGTATTCGGCGCGCACCTTCGAGTTGGAGGTGTCGATTTCGACCAGCTCACCCGTTTCCAAGTCTTCGACGAGGGCGAGGCCCACATCCGCGAGCTCGTCCTCGCGCGGGTCGGAAATTTGAATCGGAATGACATCGTGCTTCGCCGACACGACCTTCAACGCCTTCTCGTATTGGTCCGCGATGAAATCGCTGATCACGAACGCCACCGTTCGGCGCTTTCCGATCCCGCCGAGAAGGTCCAGGGCCACGCCGAGATCGGTGCCTTCGCCGGCGGGGTTGGCGTTGAGAATCTCGGTGACCACGCGCATCACGTGCGAGCGGCCCTTTTTGGGCGGCACGAAGCGTTCGATGCGGTCGGTGAAGAGAATCAGCCCCACGCGGTCGTTGTTCTTGATCGCGCTGAACGCAAGCAGCGCCGCCACCTCGGCAACGGTCTCGATCTTTGGCTTCTCGGTCGAGCCGAAGCGCTCGCTCGCCGAAAGGTCGACGAGAAGCATGACCGTCATCTCGCGTTCCTCGGTGAAAACTTTCACGTAGGTGTCGTTCATGCGCGCGCTCACGTTCCAGTCGATGAAGCGAACATCGTCGCCGGGCTGGTACTGACGCACTTCGCTGAACGCCATGCCGCGACCTTTGAAGACCGAGTGGTAGCTACCCGCCAGCTGGTCGTTGGCGAGCCTCGACGTGTAGATCTCGATCTTCTTGAGTTTCTTGACGAGCTCCCGAGAGATCACGACAGGCCT
>CAMYJN010000218.1 GCA_947258625.1 uncultured Polyangiaceae bacterium
GGTTGGTGAACCGGTGCTTGTTGACCTCGTACTCGGCGCTCAGACGTTCTGTGTTGTCGGCCATCCAGGTGTCGAGCGCCGTTTTGGAAGTCGGCGGCTTCTGCTGGCGGTAGTACGCAGGCGAGAACCGGACGTACTTGATCTTCGCGCTGTCGTTCTCGCGGACATAGTCGTCCCAGACTTCCGCGTCACTGACGTTGACCGTCGAGGCGATCAGCTCGCGCATTCGCGCCGCCAGGTACTCATCGACCTGCGCATCGGCAAACTCGCCCACACTTCTGCGCAGCCCGTTCTGGATGTAGCGCTCGGCCAGGTCCTTGTTGAACGCGCCTTCTTTATCCGTGAAGGAAACGGGAATCTCGCCCTGTGGAAGCATCGGCGGTGCGCCGACTCCGAGTGACAGCAAGATGATTCCGTCATTCACGAAGCGCGCCATGACCTCCTCCTGGCTGACGTCGAAACCCACCTTGCGCGCCTCGCGCGCGAGAAGCGTGCGGTCGATCAGGCCATCGAGGACCAACTGGGGCAGCCGCATCGAGCGTTGCGTCTCCTCGGGAAGCCTCCCGAAGTTTGCGACCGAGTACGCAGCCTCGAAGTCGCCTCTGCTGAGGGTCTGGTCATAGACCCGTGCCAAATACGTGCTGCCGCCTGCCGCGCAGCCCTCCGCTTGGCCACCCCCGAATTGCAGGGCAAACACCGCCGAAAGCAGCACTACGAGGAGAACTAGAAAGAAGCCTTTGAACTTATCAACCATCGTCAATTGCCGTTAAAGAGGCCGAACCATAGAGGAGAGGTCGCCTCGCGGCAAACAGTGGTTTTCCCTGCCTAGCTCGCCTCGAGAGTTGGCGTGATCGGTCAAGGATTCTACACTCCGCCCCCGGGTGCGCGGCGCACCTCGGACTGGGGAAAGCGAGGGGGATGTGACCCAGGGCTCTAGCCTACCGCCACTGAAGAAGAAGAACGACGGCAAGTTCGGCATCATTGCCTTGGTCCTCCTCTTGGTCGCCGGCGTCCTTTGGTTCTTCGTCCGGGACTGCAAATCGGGCCCCGAGGTCGAGCCGGCTCAAACGGACCCCGAGGTCGAGGTTGAGCCCAGGGCTCAGTTCGCACCTGAAATCGAAATCCCAGAGGACGACGCAGGCCCCGGCGAGGGCGAAGAAGAGAAGCCGGAACCAAAGCCCGGAGAAGCGGCGCAGACGCGACCGGCGGACTGGATTTGCAACGGTACGATTGCAGCGGCGCAGCTCAGTCAGGTCATTCGAGGGCAGCCGAGCAAGCAGGTGCAGACCTGCTACGAGCGACGTCTCAAAGACGACAATCTGCTTCAAGGCTCGATGAAGGTCCTGCTCACGATTGGCGCCAGCGGTAGCGTGAAAGCGGTCTCGGTGAGCGGTTCTCTAAACGATCCGCAGGTCTACAACTGCGTCAAGCGCGTTGCCAAGACCTGGAAGTTCCCAAAGCCGGAAAATGGCTGCGTGCGCACCGAGGTGCCCTTCCAAATGATGCCGAAGCTCTGAGTGGCTCAGGCGTTGGCGAATCGCAGCACGTCCGCGACGTCGTCGGGGCTGCCCATGTAGACAGGCGTGCGCTGGTGCAGCGCTTTCGGCTGGATCGTGAGGATTCGGTTCTTGCCGTCCGACGCGGCGCCGCCCGCCGCTTCGACCAGGAATGCCATTGGAGAGGCTTCATAGAGAAGTCTGAGCTTACCGCTCGCATTCTTCTTGTCTGGCGGATAGACGAAGACACCGCCGCGGAGAAGAGTTCTGTGCACGTCGGCAACCATCGCGCCCATGTAACGCAAGCGGTAGGCCTTCTTGTCTTCGGTCGGCGTTTTGATCCAGTCGACCCAGTTCTGAATACGCTTGTCCCAGCTGTGGTAGTTGCCCTCGTTGATCGAGTAGATACCGCCGCGCTGGGGAACCTTGATGTTGGGGTGAGACAAGAAGAACTCGCCGACGCCCGGGTCGTAGGTGAAGCCGTCGACTTGATCGCCAGTCGAGTAGACCAGCATGTTGGACGAGCCGTAGACCACGTAGCCGGCCGCCACGATGTCGATGCCGGGCTGCAAGAGGTCCTTTAAGGTTCCCGGTTCACCATCCGGAGTCAGGCGACGGTGAATCGAAAAGATCGTGCCGATCGATGCGTTGATGTCGATGTTGCCCGAGCCGTCGAGAGGATCGAACTGCAGCACGTACTTGCCCTGCGGATATTGCGGAGGGATCTGAATCGGTTCTTCAACCTCCTCGCTTCCCATCACGCAAACATGGCCGCCTGCCTCGACGGTGCTCACAATCGTGCTGTTGGCAAAATCGTCGAGCTTTTGGACCTCCTCGCCCTGCACGTTGGTCGTTCCGGTGCGTCCGAGGATCCCCGAGAGCCCCGCTTTGCTGACGCGACTGCCTATGATTTTGGCCGCCAGGCTGATTTGCTGGAAAAGCCCAGTGAAATCACCGGTGGCTTCAGGCATCCGCCGCTGGCGATCTAGCAGATGGCGCTCGAGGGTCGTGCCAATGGGGCTCACGTGTGCCGGGCCGATCGATGTGGGGTTTTTCATCGTTGCGGGGCATACCAGAGGCCTCCTAGCGGCGCCAGGAGCGCCAAAAAAGGGGAGTGGCCGCACTCTGCCATGTTAGTGTAAACTTACCGTGGTGGGGCATTTGTGACGAACTTCCGCAACTGGTTGAAGAACACCCAGGCGCGTCGAGCGGGAATCCCCCGGCTCCGCACGATGCGAGGCCTGCCCGACGTGCTCACGCTCGGAGACCTGAGCGTGGTGTATCAGCCGATCGTGTCGCTCGCGACGATGGAGCCGTACGCCCACGAGGCGCTCGTTCGGAGTAACTCGCCGCACTGGATCAATCCGCCGAAGCTCTTCGACGAGGCGATCCAATCTCGATGCGTCGGCGCCCTCGGCCGCGCCATTCGCGAGCTCTCTACGACGCATTGCCCCGGGATCCCACTCTTTCTCAACGTGCATCCAAATGAATTCGACGAGTCTTGGCTCGTGCAGCCGGATGACCCGATCTTCACGCACGACTCACCCGTCTATCTCGAGGTGACCGAATCGGTCCCGCTAACCCATTTCGCGTATTGCCATAGCGTCCTACGCGAGATCCGGGGCAAGGGAGTGCTGCTCGCGGTCGACGACCTCGGCGCAGGGTACTCGAACTTGAAATACATCGCCGACCTCAAGCCCGAGATCGTCAAGCTCGATCGAACCTTAGTCGCAGACCTGGCCGACGATCGTCGCACGCAGGTGCTGGTTCGCCATATCGTGCAACTCTGCCATGAGCTCGGCGCGCGCGTCGTCGCCGAAGGCATCGAGCAGGAAACCGAGATGCAGGTCGTGATCGATTGCGGCGCCGACTACGGACAAGGGTACTACTTCGCCTACCCTGCATATCCGGCACCTGGCGTCAGCGAAGCGCCGATAGACGCCATGCGCGAAAGCGCCAACGGCGCGCGTCTCAGAACGGGACCGACTGGTAGCTGAGGTCTCCGCCTTCGTGGCCTTGAACCTCGAGGATCGCGTCCACGCGCTGCCCCTCTGGCCCGCGCTGCATGGAAACCACGAGGTCGACTGCGCTAGCGAGCAGCTGCGCGAGGTACGCACGGTCGGCTCCCGTAGCGCCAGCCGCAAGCATTAGGCCCTCAATCGCGTCTTTGCTGCTCCAGCAATGGACGCCGAGAAGGTGACCTGGTTCCCGCCCTAGGACCGCGGTCAATGCAGCCATCGTCTCGGCTCCGGAGAGATCGTTGATCACCAAGTGCTCAGCGTGAAGGCGCGCGCCATGTGCGATCGCTTCGCTTAGACGGATACCCGAGTCGGCCGCCGTCAGAGAGACCACTCGGTCCCGATCGATGTCGAGCTCGGGTATCGACTCGATGCTGACCGTATTCTCGCTTTCCGGCAGCTCTTTGACCAAGGCCGACATCAGTTTGGTCACGCCGGAGCCGCGAGGCCCAGCGACGACGATGTTCCGGCATTCTGCAACGGCCTTGGTCAAGTACGTCGCAGCGTCAGCGCTCAGCCAGCCTTTCTCGGAGAGTTGCTCGAGCGAGCTCGGGCTGTGGACTCGGAGCTCGATCACCGAACCGCCCATCACCAGAGGCGGCTGCAGGATCGTCAGGCTGGGGCCAAAGGAGAGTCGCCCATTGAGCACGGGGTGGCCTTCGAGCTCTTGACCGCATTCCGCCGCCAGCCGTCGCGCTACCCTATGAACCGCCCGCGCCGAGGAAAACTGCAACGCTGTGGCCTCGAGACCCTCGCCCTTGTCGACGAGGATCTTCTTGTGGCCGTTCACCACGATCGTGCGAACCGATTCGTCGGAAAGCAAATCATCGAGAGCGCCTAGGCCGACCGCTTCATGCAGCGCCGCATGCGCCAATCCACGCATGTCCAAGTCGGCATGAACCAGGCCGTCCGTTTGCATTGCGAGGAAGGTCTCGGCGATCGCAGCTCGCGCAGCCGACCAGCGTTCTTGATTTTTCATGGACGCTGGGTTGATGTCGTCTATGTCCATGCGGCTGGCAAGACGGCCGAGCAGGTTATTCAGCGGATCTCCGATTGAAACTTCGGTTTCGGTCTTCGCACGGGCGCGCGGCAGGCTCGTCTCTCTGCGCTGAATTCGAGGAGGGCTGACCGTGCCACTTCCATCGGGTTGGAGTCCGGGCACGCTCGAGCCTCCCGGCGTCGCACGCCGCGCTGCGATCGAGCGCCTGATCGGAATCCCGCTAGTCGCAGGTAGGGCGGACTGCTTCGGTAGCGGAGGCGGCTCCGAGACCCGAGGCATGGCGCCGTCTGTCTGCGAGCGCTCGTCGGCGGCCTCGAGCGTAATGATGAAGTCGGCGATGTAGATCTTGTCGCCCTGCTTCAGCGGCTGAGCCGCGGTGATCTTGCGACCGTTGACCCAGGTTCCGTTCGTACTGTTCAGATCAACGACGAGAGCCTGCTCGTCCTGGAGGGTCAGGCGCGCGTGCTGCTTCGATACGTTGCGCTTCGCCAACACGATGTCGTTGCCCTGAACGCGGCCCACGGTCAGCTCTGGCTTGGAAAAATCAAGCCTGCGTCGGACGCCCCCCTCATCCATGATCACAACCGCGTACATCCCGTCGGTCCATTCAAGAGGGGGCAGGCGCGTGCGTCAAGTCATTGCCGATTGTCGCCCCAGCGGCTGAGGCGCGGCAAACCGTGCTCACCCCCACCCCTTTGCACATGAAAATCATGATATCATTGACTTTTTAGGACTCCAGCGCCTCATTTG
>CAMYJN010000219.1 GCA_947258625.1 uncultured Polyangiaceae bacterium
CGTTCAGCGTGAGCTCCCACAGCTGCTCGCCGACTTCCCAGGGCTCTCCTACAGCCTCGGTGGCGAGCAAGAGCGCCAGGCCGAAACGATGGGCGCCCTCGGGCTCGGGTTCATCCTCGCGCTGATCGTGATGTTCTCGATGCTCGCCGTCGTGTTCCGCAGCTACGCCCAGCCGATCCTCGTGATGTCGGCGATTCCGTTCGGCATGGTGGGCGCCGTTTGGGGCCACGTCGTGATGGGCTTCTCGTTGAGCCTGATGAGCATGATGGGCCTGGTCGCGCTCTCCGGTGTCGTCGTCAACGACTCGCTGATTCTCATCGTCTCCATCAACCGCTTCCGCGAAGAGGGGATGAGCACATGGGAGGCAGTCGTCGCCGGTGGCGCGCGGCGCTTCCGTCCGATTCTATTGACGTCACTCACGACGTTCTTCGGCCTTGCGCCCATGATTCTCGAGACCTCGGTGCAGGCCCGCTTCCTCGTGCCGATGGCTGTCTCACTCGGATTCGGCGTCCTGGCGGCGACGCTGATCATGCTGCTCATCGTGCCCTGCGCCTACATCATCCTCGAAGACGCGCGACGCCTCGGAAGCAACTTCGGCGCACGACTGCGCGGCCAGCCGACGATACCTCCGCCCGAACCGATGACGCCGTCCGACGCGGACGTCGAGCTGCTCACCGCAGAGTGATCGCGACTGAGGTCAGGACGCCGCGGAAAACGTCCAGGTGCCCGTCGGCGCGTGGTTGCGGTTCAGCTCGACCGGCTTTCGCATGAGGCCCATCGCGGCAACCGTGGAGTGCATCCCCGCCCAACGGGCAAGGCTGCGGTACGCGACGAGCTGGGAACCACCGGGGTTACGCTTGGCGTGGTCCTTGGCGACTTCGAAGACCTCGAGGTAGCGCTGCACGCAGGAGTCGGGGTCGGAGCGATCCTTGGCGTTGCTCGTGGCCTGTTCGGACATCTGGTGACGGAGCGTGGGCTTGCTGAGCAGGAGCTCCGCGTAGCCGCCGAACTGGCGGTCAGCGTCCTCGCCCTCGGGGTCGACCAGGAAGCCGTCTTCGCCGTCGGTCACCTGACCGGCGACGCCCATGCCGTCGTCCATCGCGACGACCGGAAGGCCGCACCAGAGCGCCTCGCTGATGACCTGACCGTAGGTTTCGGACAGTGAGGTGTACACGAAGAGGTCGGCGTGCCGGAACCAGGCTGGCATCTGCTGAAGCGACTGTTCGCCCACGAAGTAGGTGCGGTGGTCGACACCCAGCTCCTTGGCGAGCTCCTTGAGCGCCTCGCTCTCCGGGCCGTCACCCACGAGCGTGAGCGTGGCGCCTTCGATGCGGGGGTAGACGTACTGCGCGAAGATGCCGAGCAGGCGATGGACTTCCTTCTCGCGCGCATGACGGCAAACGACGAGAAGCCGGGCGCCCGGCTTGGTCTCGGACGCGAAGGGATCTTCCTGGCCGGTTTGGTCGAAGATGCGCTTTTCAATCGCGCGCGGAATCACGTGAATCGGAACCTCGACGCCACGCTCCTGCCAGTAGCGCTTGAGACCCGGGCTCAAACAAACGAGCGCGTCGCCAGCGTTGTAGGCATCGGTCGTGTTCGATTCGACCCAGGGCATGAGCCGCTCTTCGAACAGCCGATTAACCGAGGACACGTGGTGGAGCGCGTCGGGAAGGACGACGTTGTATACGCTCGGCATGTGCACCGTGTTGACGCAAACCAGCGGCACGCCGTACTGCTGTCGGAGCCAGCCACCGGCGTAGAGCAAGCCGCTCGGGCTCTGCGCGAGCAGCATGTCGAAGTTGGCGTCCCTCAGGGACTCGAGCGAAGCGCGGGAAGGCATCGCCAGATAGAAACCAGGGTGATTGCGCAGCGGGATGCTCGGCAGCGAGATGTGACGCGGCGGCAACTCACTCGGCTGGGCATACGGATCCTCGGGACCGACAATCGTGACTTCGTGGCCCCGTGCGGACATTTCCCTGTAAAGGAATTGCGATGCGTAAGACGACCCATTCGCGTACGGAATCCGTACGTAGTCATTTAGAATCGCCAATCGGCGTAGCCATCGTCGCTCATGCGAATACATCAAGGCCCTCCGTGTGTGTCACCAATGAGACTGTCAACCGTGAATCAGATTCACACCCTGTGAAAAAAGCTGTTGTCGGATGACTACAACCAACCACATGAACCCCCTCCCGCGGAGCACTTTGCCGCGGTTTTGGGCCCTTTTTCGGGATTTTCGGAGACATTCTCCCGCTCCAACCCCCCTCTTTGCGAAAACCAGGCCAACCCTGCACGCTGCGTCCCGAACAAGGGGAAAATTCTTGTCTTGCCGTCAACTGAGCCTCCCGGAGACTTCGGGCCGTCACGAACCCGCCCTGCGCACATACGCGTGAGCACGGACAATGATTCGCATCGCATATTTCGTTCACGGCCGAGGCAAGGGCCACGCCATCCGGACGCGGGCCGTGATCGGGGCTCTGAGCGGGCGAGATGACGTCCGCCTGTTTTGCGCCGGCGAGGCCTGGGACGTGCTGCAAGACCTCCCCGACGTCGAGCCCATCCCGCCCTGCATGCCGGGCAAGGGGATGGTTCGCTCGTTCGCGCTTCGGTTCCAAGCGGATCGCGAACGCTTCCGGCGATGGCGTCCCCACGTGGTCGTCAGCGATGGCGACGGGCCTTCGGTGAACGCCGCGAGGTCCCTAGGCATCCCGGTTGTCGCAGTCGGGCACGGTCTGATTCTCCATCACACACGTCTGCCCGCAGCCCTGCCCTGGCACAGCCACCTGCGCGAGGTGCTCAATGTCGCGAGCTCGTCTTGGCCGGCCTGCCGTCGCGTGGCCGTCCACTTCGCGCCCGTCGAGCCGCGCACCGAAGGCACCCTCGTCGCTCGTCCCGATCTCCGAAGCGAGGCCGATCTGCACCTGGCGCGCGAAAACTTCATCCTGGCGTACTTCCGAGACGGCAACGGGGCGACGGCGCTCGAGCAACTTGCGCGTCGGGGCCACCGCGTGCGGCTGTTTGGTCAGCCGCGCAGCGTGCCCCGGGGAGTCGAAGTTCTGCCGCCGGACGTCACCGCGTTCGGCGAGGCGCTCAGCCGATGCCGTGCCGTGGTGGGCTCGGCGGGAAACCATTTACCTGCCGAGTGCGCAATGCTCGGAATCCCCATGCTCGCGCTCTATCGGGAACACGATCCGGAGCACGAATTAAACGGCCGCCTCGTCGAAGCCGCCGGCATCGGGGTCGCCGCCGAAGTCGATCGCTGCACCCCCGACATCATTCGACGCTTCGAAGCGGAATGTGACAAGCCGCGCGAAGAGCTCGCCGCGCGCACCCGAGCCATCCCACCGGCATCCGAGGTAGTCCCTCGGGCGATCGATGAGCTCTGCCATCGCCCCGTCCCGCGCCCGACCTTGAACGCGCAAACGATCTGACAGGCCGAGCCAGCGTCAGTGCCGGGAAAACATGACCTAGCCCCCGGCGAAAACCAGAAAGACTTCATGTCTTTGACAGCCCCTACCCCCCAGGCTACAAGGCCCGTCCCGAAGGGCGATGCCCTGAGGTGGATGCGGCGGTAGTTAAGTTGGTTATAACGCCGGCCTGTCACGCCGGAGGCCGCGGGTTCGAGTCCCGTCCGCCGCGCCAGAAAAACCCGGGGAATGCTCTTCCCTGGGTTTTCTTTTAGGTAGTCGGCTCTGAGGGTTTGTCTCCCTCGCCCGGGCAGTACGTGCTTGGCTCCGAGGGTTCATCCCCCCCACCCGGGCAGTAGGTGGTTGGGTCTGTGGGTTGGTCCCCCTCGCCCGGGCAGTATGCAGATGCCTCAGCGCTTCCGACCGTCGCGAACGCGAAGGCGGCCACGAGAGCGAGGGCGCGAATCAATGTCTTTGCGAGCATGAAGAAGAAGGTAGAGCCCTCCATCGAGGTGCGCAAGAGCCATAGGCATTTGACCCTCGCAAGGGTCCGGGTTGTTCGTTGTCTTGCCGCACCACCGGCCGTTTGAGGAGAGGCGCGTCTACACCTTCTGCCCAGCCTTGACCGCAACCAGCCCAGCTCGCGCCTTGTCGACCGTCTCTTCGTACTCTTTGTCTGGGTCGCTTGCTTCGACGATGCCGGCGCCCGCCTGCAGCCACATTTCGTCTTTGTGCGCGACGATGGTGCGGATGGCGATGGCGACGTCCATGTTGCCGTCGAAGCCGATGTAGCCGACGGCGCCGCCGTAGACGCCGCGGCGTTCGGGCTCGAGGTCTTCGATGATCTGCATGGCGCGGACTTTTGGAGCGCCGCTCAAGGTGCCAGCTGGGAAGGTGGCGCGCAGGACGTCGAGGGCGTCGCGGCCGGGGGCGAGGTCGCCCACGACGTTGGAGACGATGTGCATGACGTGGCTGTAGCGCTCGATGATCATTCGATCGGTGACGTTCACTGTGCCCGGGCGGCTGATCCGGCCGACGTCGTTTCGGCCGAGGTCGACCAGCATGACGTGCTCCGCTCGCTCTTTGGGATCGGCGAGGAGATCTTCCTCGATCTCTCGGTCTTCTTCTTCGGTGCGGCCGCGGTGTCGGGTCCCTGCGATGGGGCGCACGTGAACCTGGTCGTCTTCGAGGCGGACGAGCGTTTCAGGGCTCGCGCCAGCAACCAGGCGATCGGGCATCCGCAGGAAGTACATGTAGGGGCTCGGATTGATGATCCGCATGGCGCGGTACACGTCGAAGACGTCGGTGTCGCCCAGGGGAACTCGGAAGCGTTGCGAGAGCACGACTTGGAAGATGTCGCCGGCGCGGATGTGCTCCTTGGCCTGTTCCACAGCGGCGCAGAAGCCCTTGCGGTCGAATGACGACGCGGGAAGCTCGAGCTCGCCGCTCGAGCTCGGCGGATGCAAGCGTCGGGGCAGGACGGGACGGTCGAGGGCGGCAAGTGCGGCCTCGATGCGATCGATCGCCCGGCCGTAGGCGCGTTCTGGATCTCCCGTGACGCGCGCCGGCACGACGACGCGCAAGGTTCCACGCACGTTGTCGAAGATGAGAACCGTGCCGCCGATGGCGAAGCAGAACTCCCAGTCGTCGCCGCGTTCGAGCGCTTTGCCGACCGTCGGCTCGAAGGTTCGCACCGAGTCGTAGCTCACGTAACCCACGGCGCCGCCCCAGAAGCGCGGAAGCCAATCCACCTCGGGCGGCTTCCACTCGGCGAGCGTCTCTCGAAGACGCTGCCAGGGGTCGACGCCAAGCTCTTGCTGCACCTCGCCGTCCTGGA
>CAMYJN010000220.1 GCA_947258625.1 uncultured Polyangiaceae bacterium
GCGTACTGGCGTCTTTGGGGTGGCGCCTTGTTTGCTGGAATCGAAAACGGCGACACCTACACGTTTCAAACGAGTCGGAGCTGGATGGTGATCGAGCCCGATCGTTTTAGGGGCTACGTTGGCTGCTCGGTCACGCAGCGCGACGTGTTCACCTTCGAGGTGTCCGTTCCCGAGATCGAGGCCGGCCTAGACGCCGGCGTTGAGGACGCCGGGGTCGATGGAGACGCTGACACAGAAGCGGACGCCGGGGCGGGCGTGGAGGTCGACCCGACGCTGGTCCTGATCACAGGCTCGCAGACCACCGAAATCTTTCCGCTGAGCGGCGCGGACTGCACACCGGCGGTGGCGGCGCTCGGTGGCCCCTTCCTCTCCCTGCCCTGCCGCGTCGAGTACGTGCTCAACGGTAGCGGGATCGCTCCGGAATAGAGAACGGCTAATCTTCGTCGGTCGATTCCGGCGGGAACTGCGACGGCTTCAGCGCCCCGAGGGGGACCGATGGACGCACGGAGGGCGGCGCAGACGGGCGCACCGAAGGTGCAGCGGACGGACGGACCGGCGGAATGCTGCTCGCTCGCTTGAGCGAACCAGGCAAACGCTCGGCGCGAATGATCATCTTGGGTGAATGGACCCCAAAGAAAATCCCGAGCGTGGCCTCCCGCCCGCTGATCTCGTCGACGCGGAACCCGTTTTGCTCGAGGAGCGCGCAGATTTCATGGAGCGCATAGAGACGGATCGAGTAGAGCCGATCGTTCTGTTGGCCGCTGTGATTTGCGACTCGACGCTTCACGCGGAGGCGTGAAGTTGCGTAGTCGAAGTCGGTTTCTTCCATGCACACGGCGCTATCGACCTCGAACCACACCTGGTTGGGCTGCGAGCCAATCATGAAATCGCGATTGACGACCTCGAGCAGGAGCGTGCCGTGCGGGCGGATCGCGTCGTGAAACTTTCGAATCGTGAGCTCGTTTTCTTCTTCGCTGAAGTAGCCGAACGTCGTGCCCCAACAGAGCATTGCATCGAAGGGCTCCTCGAACGTGACTTCGCGCATGTCGCCGCGCACGAAGTCGATTTGCAACCCGCGATCTTCCGCCTCGTCGTACGCACGGGCGACCATCGTCGGCGAAATGTCGAGACCGACCACGTGATAACCACGCGAGGCGAGCTCGACGGTTTGCACCCCCAGCCCGCAGCCGACGTCGAGGATTTTGGACCCGATCGGCACGCGGAGGGCGCGTTCGATGAAACCACACTCGACGGCGACTTCCTTGGGTGTCGACGTTCGAACGGTCCGCAGGTACGCCTCGCCAAAGAAATGCTCGTGCCAGGGTCCGTCGTCGTCCTCTTCGACCTCGGGCGGCCCCGAGTCCGTCAAACCGGCTGGCGGAGGCGGAGGCTTCGGAATGGGAATCAAGATGTCCGGGGCCGCGTCGAGCGGCGGTGCGATGTCGCTCCGGGAAAGCACGTCCGCGTCGTCGAGGAAAAGCTCTTCCGGCGGATCGCTGTACCGTGCCGTGACGGGCGGCATCGTCGAAGCTCGGATCTTGGGCGGCTCGCTGAAATGCACATCGATGGACGGCACCGACACATCCCCATCGTCGGGCTGTGGCTCTGCATCCATAAGCGGATCGGCAATCGTCATGAACGAAGGTTCGGTTGGTTCCCGGTTATCGCTGGGTTCGACTGCAAAGGTCACACCGCTCGGAGGATCGAGCTCGAGCACGTTCGAAACTTCGCGCGGCGCGCCATCGCCATTGGTTCCGGCCGCAGCCGCATTGTCGAGCACGCTAGCGCGGGGAATGTCGGTGATCGGAACTCGAAGCGCGCGCCGCCTTCTCGGAGCAGGCGACGAGATCACCTCTGGCTCGTCGGCTGGCTCACCGCTCACCGCTTCTCCCCCTTGGCCATGAGCTCCCCCATGCGAATGGACGAACCCGCTTTCGCAACGACCTCCAGCTCACAGGCCGGAGGCGTCATCACGATCGCCGTCGAGCCCATGTGAAACACACCGAGCTCGTCGCCACGGTCGCGTGGAATCGGAGAATCGGCGTAGCTTCGCAGCCCCGGAGTGTCCCCTCGGTTCGTCTGCATATCATCAAAGCTCAACCCGATGCGTCCCACTCCGATCGCTCCCACCATGATCGTCGTCACAGTTCCATGGACGGCGCTCTCTTGCACAATAGCAAGACGCTCGTTCCTTGCGAAAAGCTGAGGGATAAACTCGGTCCCAATTCGGTTCACCGGGAACAAAGTGCCAGGAACGTAGCGCATGCACTGGACGCTTCCGCAGGTCGGCGCGTGTACGCGGTGGTAGTCGCGCGGCGAAAGGTAGACGATGAAGTAGTGCCCACCCTCGTATTCGCGCGCGGCGGTGGAATCGCCGAGAAGCGCCTCGACGGTGTACGGCTGCCCTTTCACGATGAGCTCTCCCTCCGCCGAAATCCGCCCGAGGTCATCGATTCGCCCGTCCGCCGGTGACACAAGGGCCCCCGGGTCGGGGTCGACCTGCCTCGACCCCTCGAGAAGTCTTCGGGTGAAGAAGTCGTCAAAGGTGCGAAAGCCGCCTGAAGGCACATCGACTTCGCTCAGGTCCACGTCGTAGACGCGGACGAACGCCGCCACCGCGGCGTCCACGAGCAGCTGGGGAGCCCTCGACGCTGCAACCCCGCCAAGCGCCCTGCTCAGCCGCTTGCGCGGCAGAGCACGGAGCGTTTGAGCGGCCAGCCGTGAAGCACTCATCCCCATACCGGTGCAGTTCAGAAATGGTATCTGACTGGACAATGCCCCGTCAAACCTCTGCGACCCCACAAGTTTCTGAAATCCGGAGGATTTTCGGTGCTCAAACGCGAGAGTGCCCCGCCAGGGGCTGGACCCCAACGAGGCACTCGCCGTCACCGGGCGCTTGGGCTAAACCGCTGCTTCGCCGCGCTCGCCCGTACGGATGCGGACGGACTCTTCGACAGGCGATACGAAGATCTTGCCGTCGCCGATTCGGCCGGTCTTGGCCGCGTTTTCAATCGCTTCGATCACCGACACGACCAGCGAGTCTGGAACGACGATCTCCACCTTCACTTTGGGGACAAAGTCGACCACGTACGCGGACCCCCGATAAACCTCTCGCTTGCCGCCCGTACGGCCGAATCCTTTGACCTCCGTCACGGTCATGCCTTTGATGCCTACTTCGTTGAGGGCATCCTTCACCTCATCGAGCTTGAAAGGCTTAATAATGGCTTCCACCTTCTTCATGGGACCTCCGAAACTTCAAGCAGCCCAACGAGAACCGCCGATGCGAATGGGTGTACCCCCCGATTATTTCCGAATTGTTTCGGAGGGGTAAATACGAACGTGGAAGGCCCAACTCCGGGGGGTCCCCGGTCGGGGGTCGCTCAGAGCTGCTCCCGGCGTTTTGCCGCGGGGTCGACCTGCGGCGGCCGGCCGTACAGCCCCGAGGCCTTGGTGCTACGCTGCGCGGCCGATGGCGTCGATTCTCACCACGGTTCGTGACCTCGAGCGTCTGCGACAGATTGCCGCGGTCTTGGCCGTCCATGGCTTCGGTGAGGTGGTCGAGCGAACGGGACTGAGCACTTTGATTCCCGGCCGCAAGCGGGGCGATAGCGCACGGACGCCGGCGGGCATTCGACTTCGGAAGGTGCTGGAGGACCTCGGGCCCTCGTTCGTGAAGCTCGGCCAGATCATGTCCACGCGTCCGGACCTGATTCCCGAGGACATCTTGGTCGAGCTCAAGAAGCTGCAGGACGAGGTCCCAGCGGAGCCTTTCGAAGCGATTCGAGGGGAAGTCGAGCGAGAGCTCGGCTGTGAGCTCGCCGAGGTGTACGAGTCGTTCGAGGAGACCCCGCTTGCCTCGGCTTCGATCGCGCAAGTCCACAGGGCGCGTCTTCGCGACGGCGATCACGCGGCAGAAGTCGTGGTCAAGGTGCAGCGCCCACAGGTGCAGGCCCTGATGGCAAGGGATGTGGACCTGCTCTATTGGCTGGCCAAGGCCGTCGTGCGCTCGATGCCCGAGTCACATCTGTATCGGCCGATTAGCCTCGTCGAAGAGTTCGACCGCTCGGTGTCGGCCGAGCTCGACTTCTCGCTCGAGGCCGACAACCACGAGCGCTTCACCCAGAATTTCCAGCGCAACCCAAACGCCAAGTTTCCAAAGGTCTATCGGAGCGCGAGCGCAAAGCGGGTCTTGACGCTCGAGTATCTCGAAGGGCGCAAGGTCTACGCCGCGCAACGCGCGGGGGTCAGCGGAGAGCTGATCGCGAAGCGCTCCGTCGAAATCATCATCCAGCAGATTTTCGAAGACGGATTCTTTCATGCCGATCCGCATCCGGGGAACATCATCATCCTCGGCACGAACGACGAGCCTGTCATCGGCATGGTCGACGTCGGCATGGTGGGCCGGCTCTCGCCCAAGATGCGTGATCGGACCATCGATCTGATGCTCGCGGCAGTTCGCGAGGACTACGGCGGCATTGCCGACGCGCTCTATGCGATCGGTCGGCCCGTGCGCAAGATCGACCGTGACGCGTTCGATGCAGAGGTCGCGACCTTGGCCCAGCGTTACCTCGGAAAGCGACTCAAGGAAATCGAGCTCGGGTCCTTGATCCGCGACCTCGTGATGACGTCTCGGAAGTTTGGCGTCGAAATTCCTACGGAGTTCCTGATGCTCGGCAAGAGCCTGATGACGGTCGAAGGCGTCGGCAAGGAGATCTACCCGGAGCTCGATCTCCTCGAAGAAGTGCGCCCCTATTTCATGGCTCTCTTCCAGCAACGCTTCTCGCCGGAGCGGATGACGCAGGATGCGCTTCGAGGATTGCGGAGGCTCGGCGCCGCCACCTCGGAGATGCCGCTGCAGCTCGAAGAGATTCTCGAGGACCTGCGCAAGGGCGCATTCACGATTCGCACCCAGCAAACCCAGCTCGAGTCGGCTGCGGATCGCCTCGGCCGGCGCGCGTTTAGCGGCCTGGTGGTGGGCTCGCTGATCATCGCGGGCGCGATTCTGCTTTCGCAGGAGAGCTATTGGCTCGGCGGTCTGGCCGTGGCTGCCGGCGCCGTGTACGCGCTCGGCCATAGCGCACGCGTCTGGTTGCTCGGCAAACCCGAGCCCTGAGCTAACCTCGAATCGCGCGTCCGACGATCAGGCCTAGCGCACCGGCGACGAGACAGACGAGGACCGTGCCCGCCATGTAGAGCGCTGCCCGCCCGAAGGCCTCGTTCTGCATGAGCCCAATGCTCTCG
>CAMYJN010000221.1 GCA_947258625.1 uncultured Polyangiaceae bacterium
GCACGAACAACGCCCAGTATTACGCGGCCAACGACGGCCGAGCGCTCGTTCGCATGAAGATCGTCGACAGCAAGGGACGCTCCCAGCGACGCCAGTTCGCAGTCCTTCGGCGTGACCTCAAAGACGGAGGCGACCAGAACTACCTCGTCGTCTTTGACCAGCCCGCCGACGTTCGGAACACCGCGTTCTTGGTTAAGAAGCACGCGAACAAGGACGACGATCGCTGGCTGTACCTGCCGGGCCTCGACCTCGTCAAGCGAATCGCGGCAAGTGACGAGCGCACGAGCTTCGTAGGCACGCACTTCTTCTACGAGGACATCTCCGGGCGGCACCCCGACGAAGACAAGCACGAGCTCCTCGAAACGACGGACATCGAGTACGTGGTGAAGAGCACGCCCAAGAGCAGCAAGGGCGTCGAGTTCGCGCACTACACGCTCCGGATCAACAAGAAGACCTTCTTGCCGAGCAAGATCGAGTACGTGAACGCGCAGGGCAAGGTCTATCGGCGCATCGAAACCGCCAAGGTGGACACCGTACAGGGGCAGCCGACCATTACGCGCCTCAAGGTCAGTGACCTCGAGTCGGGCGGATACACGCTGAGCGACGTCAGCAACGTGAGTTACGACCTGGGGATCCCCGACGATATCTTCGTCGAGGGCTCTCTTCGGAACCCGCCCCAGAAGTGGCTTCGCTGAGCCAAGCGCGACGACGGGCATGAGGGAATAGCTCGATGAAACCGACCAATTGTACGACGAAGCAGTGCCGCGCTGGCATCCCCTCCCTGAGGTGCTTGGCGGTTGCCGCGATTGTCCTTGCTGCTCTCGCCTTGGCCCCCGGGTCGTCTGCCCAGGACCAACAGGATGCAGCCGAAGTCTCGACTGAGGAGGGCGCCGGCGAGTCGGACACCGGGCCATCTATCGGTTCCGACTCCGATGCGGAGTCCGGAGCTGAGCCCCGCGCGGAGGAGACCCTCGAAGCAGAGGCCGAAGGTCCGGTCGACGGAGCTTCGAGCGCCGATAGCCCAGAGGAGCTTGCTGGCGACGTCGGGCCCATCGAAGAGGTCGGCGCCGAGGACGACTGGGGCGAGTTCGACGACTGGGAAGAGGAGGACGGTGGCGATTCCGGGGGCAAACCCGGGAGCAAAGCCTGGGACTTTCACATCGGCGGCTTCGTCGAAGGTCTCATCGCGCCGCGCGTCGTTCGAAGCAGCGCCAGCGCCAATGAATTCGTTGCAAACGAGGCGCGATTTCGGCTGAACCTCGATGCAACCCACCAAATTGTAAGCGCGCGCTTTCGGGGCGACGTCTTTGCGGACGCCGTCGAGCGTCGGATCTGGTTCGACATTCGAGACGCGTCGATCTTCGTGCGTGGCGGAAGCTGGTTCAGTATGCGGTTTGGCCGACAGGTACTCACCTGGGGCACGGGAGACTTCCTGTTCTTGAACGATCTCTTTCCGAAGGACTTCAACTCCTTCTTCATCGGTCGTGCGGACGAGTACCTCAAGGCACCCTCGAACTCGGTGCAGACGACGTTCATGATGAAGAAGGTCGGGCTGGATTTGATCTGGACTCCGATCTTCGAGCCGGACCGCTTCATCAACGGGCAGCGTTTGTCGTTCTTCAATCCCTTGGTCGGAGAGATCATTGGCGATCGGTCTCCGCTCACGCCGATCGATCCGTTCTTCCCAGAGCAGCGACTGCGAAACGGAACGGTGCACGGCCGTCTCTACGGCACAGCCGGCGCCGTCGAGCTCGCCGCCTATGGCTATGTAGGTTATTGGATGCAGCCGAATGGGCTTGAGCTCACCGATCCGGCGAATCCAAATAGCATCGTCGGGGTTACGTACGCGCGTCTGGCCGTCTACGGCGCGAGCCTACGCACCCCTTTGTTTGGTGGTCTTTTCAACGTCGAGGGCGCGTTCTACGACTCCTTCAAGGACCGGGCGGGGACGACTCCGGCAACACCGAACTCGCAGTTTCGAGGCTTGGTGGGCTACGAGCGCGAGCTCTTCCCGAAGTTCCAACTGGGCCTGCAATACTACCTCGAGTACACGCTGAAGTACGACGAGTTGATCGCGAGCTCGTTCTGGCCTCAGTACGAGCAGCACGAGTTTCGGCATCTCATCACGCTGCGGCTCAACCAGCTTCTGGTCATGGACAAGCTCGAGCTCTCGCTCTTCGTGTTCTTCTCGCCGGACGAGCTCGACACCTACATCCGGCCGCGCATCACCTACAAAGTCGTCGAGCCGCTAGCGATCGTCATTGGCGCGAGCCTCATGTTCGGTCGCGACGACTACACCTTTTTTGGCCAGCTCCAAGAGAACACGAACGTGTACGCGAGGCTTCGCTACTCGTTCTGAGAATTCAAAACGAAAGGAACACAATCATGAACATCGACAAGTTGGTTTTTCGAGTAGCAGGCATCATGGTCACGGCCGGCGTGATCCTCGCCTACAGTCACCACATCGCCTGGCTCATTCTCCCGGCCTTCGTCGGCCTGAACATGTTCCAAGCATCGTTTACCGGCTTTTGCCCCATGGCCACGATCGCGAAGCGTTTCGGGATGCACGAAGGAAAAGCGTTCTGACGCGCTGGACGCGCGCGATCGCCGGTGCGGGTCGCTACTCGATGCGCTCCTTGAGCAACTCGATCTCGCTTACAAAACCGGTGCCGATGTCCTGCAGGTCAGGGACGAGCTCCGTGCAGGCCAGCGCACCGAAACACAGACGGTCCACCGTGCTCATCACCGTGATGTTGAGCCCCGAGCCCTGCTGCACCGGTCCGAGCGGAAAGAGGTGAGTGAGCCTGGTGCCCGCTGTGTAGAGGGGAACCGGTGGGCCTGCGACGTTCGAAATGACGAGGTTCCAAAGCGGCGGAACCCGGTCAGCCAGGTGCCGCGAAGAAAAGAAGCCGATGAATTGAGTCGCCATCCAAGGCACGGTGATGTTGGTCACGAGGTCGGCGAAGTTCTTGAGGAGGTCGCCGCCACCCGATTTGCGGTGGCGTCTCTTTTGTCGCGATGTCTCTTCGCGAATGGCGAGCAGCCGCTCGACCGGATCTCCGGATTGAATGGGCAAATGCACCCGGATCACCGAAACGCGATTGCCTGCTTGATCTCCTTCGTGCCGAACCGACACCGGCACGGTTGCAACCAGCGGACGATCCGGAAGGCCCCCGTGTTCGGCAAGCCACGACCTCAAGGCGCCACAGCAGCCGGCAAGAACGAGATCGTTCACCGTGGTTCCGAAGGCGCGCTTGATCGCTTTCACATCGTCGAACGAGACATCGGCAAACGCGACCGAGCGATTCGGCGTCAGCGCACCGTTGAACATCGTCGGCGGTGCTTCGAATAGCGGCGGCTTCTCCGGGGGTTCTCCATCGGCAGACGGGACAGGTTCGGAGCGCCCTTTGCCTCGCACCGCCTCTACCATTTTCGTGGCCGCCTCGACCGCGCGCCGCGGCTTGCCGGCAAGGGTCCGAAGGGTGTCGGCAGCTAGCCAGGGGATCGTGGGTTCGCGATCCGGGAGCCAGGGTTCGTCTGGCGGAGGGACCACCCGGCCCTCGGGACTGGTGTCCATGAGCTCACCCGCGATGGCCGCGCTCCGGCCACCGTCCATCGCCGCGTGGTGGATCTTCATGACGAGCGCGAGCTTCCCCCCTTCCAGGCCCTCGACGAGCGCGGCCTTCCAAAGCGGCCTGTCGCGTTCGAGACAGGTGCCCGCGAAGCTCCCAACGAAGTCGCAGAGCTCGCGCATCCCCCCAGGAGAGGGCAGCGAGACGCGGACGAGGTGCTTGTCGAGATCGAAAGCCGGGTCTTCGATCCAGTGGGGGTCGCCGATCTGCAGCGGCCCTTGAACGATTCGTTGCCTGAAAGGCGGAATGAGATGGAGCCGCTCGGCGAACCGCTGGCGCGTCAAGCTGAATGCCGAAGCTTCGAGGCCGTCCGCGCCCAGCGGATCTTCTGGCTCGAGAATCAGGATCCCCATGGTATGCATGGGCATCTCGGGCGTTTCGGCATAGAGCATCGCCGCGTCGAGAGTCGATACCGGGATCACGTCGTACTTCCTGGCTCCAAAAACCCGAGGCCCATCATGAAGCGGGCCATCTCCGTCAGGTATGCGCCGCGGTCGAGGTGGATGCTGTGGCTCCCCGGAAACCAATGCATGCGGCAGCGCTGCCAATGATCCCAGAGCAGCCTGGAATGCTTCGGAGGAGCCAGCCGGTCGCCCGCGCCGCCGACGATCATCAGCCGCTCACGTGGCAGCACCGGTGGATAGGTGAGCGGGCAACTCACAGCGAGGAGACGCCGCGCGTCCGCAGAGCTCAGGCCGGAAGCCCTGAGTGCGGTTCGCATCAGTGCACCAAGCGGCTGCCATTCCAGAACCAAGTCCGCCACGCTGATGATCGGCACGTTGGGCAGCGCGAATGCCAATTTCGGTTCGACGCTCGCGAGCATCGATGAAATGAAGCCGCCAAGGCTGAGGCCGGTCACGCCAACTTGCTCGACCCCTTGTTCACCCTGAAGCCACTTCAGCAGAATCCTGAAGTCGAACACGGACTGCGCCACCGCTTCGTTGAATCGAGAAGTGCCGCCGGCGAAGAAGCCGTGTCCCGAAAACGGCGAGAAACGTGTTTGGCGAGGGCCGTGAAAAGGTAGGGTGAACAAGGCGATGTCACAGCCCATGCGATAGAACCAAGGGAGCGCGAAGAACCACTCGTTGATCAAATAACCTTCCGCCGTGAATCCATGAATCGCAACGATGGTCGGCCGCGGCCCGTCGCGGTGCCGAGTCATCCGCGCGAACGCGACGCGGTTTCGGTCGTGTCGCAGATAAGGCCGGTGTTGGCTTGGATGGACGGGCTGGAACGGGCTGTCGAAGCGCAACACCTCGCACACTCCGTCGTCGGGTTCGAAACGCGGAAACCAGCGCCCTCTCTCGACGCGAACGCGCACGCCTGACGGAAGATCATGAAAAAACCGGTCGGGGTCGCCCGATTCTGCCATCTCGCCATACAGGGTCGCGTCTTTCATGGATCGGCGAAGCTCGATCGGATTGAAGCCGAACGGAATGGCCGTCGAGCCCACCATCGTGCCGAAGATGGCCCTCACCACATGGTCGAACGCGGCTGCCGCGCCAATCTGCAGGCGATCCGCACGCGCAAGATCGAACTTCTCCGACGTTCGCGCGAAATCGTCGTCGAGTTGCTCCCACCAATGCCCGCTGGGCACCAAAGG
>CAMYJN010000222.1 GCA_947258625.1 uncultured Polyangiaceae bacterium
AGGCGTCTTTTCGACCGGTTGGGGTGCTTCAAACCCCATTTGCGGGTGCATTGTCGGTTTCGCCGCTGCTCACTGCTCGGCGTGGATGGAGAGATTGACGACGAGGCACACGGGCTGGTTTTCCGAGACTCCGCAAACCGTTCCGCTCCGCACGGGCGGTCTCAGGTGCTCGCGTACGAGGCGGTGCAGCGCCGCGAACAAGCCCAAGGCGTTGAGTGCGGCAAGCGGGGATTGGGGACATCGTCGATGTCAAACAATCCCCCACCTTGCCTCAACAAGTGCGGTCCAATTCTGACCAATACTGTCACTTTCCGTCACTCGCCGGCACCGAGAGTCACACACTGACCAATAGCCTTCGGGGAACCCGATTCGAAAAGAAATCTCGGTACCGGAACACTACGAATCAGGCAGCCGTGTCCTTCGCGTGACGGAGGAGATCGACAACAATGGGTACGGCCGGGACCTGCAGCTTGCGCCGCGGACGCGAAGGGCGGCGAACGTCTCGAGCTCGGCCGCAGCAGGCTCGTGAATCTTCCACCAGAGCTGACGGTGGCACTGAACGCCGGCGGTGAAACGAGACTTCGAGAGGCGAAGCAGTGGGGGCGCCATACGGGGCACGACTCTACTTCAAATCTCGACACTCTCGGCTTTCAGAATGCGCTCCAGCCGGATACTCTCGGGCAAACGTTGGAGGCGCGATGCACAAGAAGTTTCTCTCTCAACTCTTGAAAGCGGAGCTTTACGCGGTCCTTCTATCGAGCGCATGGCTGCCGGGCACGGCGGCGTTTGCACAGCCCTCAGCGACGATGGATTTCGTTCCGGGCTCAATCGGCCAACGGACGGTGAGCACGCTGACGATTGAACTCTCCAATCCGGACCCTGTGAACCCAGCATCCGGCCTCGCGGTCACCGACACCCTTCCCGCTGGCTTGCAGATCGCGACCCCGTCCAATGCGTCGACCGACTGCGTCGATGGCATTCTTTCGGCGCCCGAAGATGGCACGACGATCATGCTCAGTAACGGACGCATCGGGGCGGACAGTACGTGCGCGGTGGTCGTCGATGTGACGGGTGATTCGCCCGGCGATTTCATGAACGTATCCGGTGATGTGACTTCGAGCGCCGGAAACGGCGGCCCCGCGAGCGCTATGTTGTCCATCTCCGCCAACCTACCGATTTTCGAAATGTCGTTTGCCCCGAGCTCGGTTCCACTCGGAGGCACGAGCACGATGACTTATTTGATAGAAAACACGCTGCCCGCGACGCAACTGCAAAGCGTGTCGTTTCGAAACGTGCTGCCACCGGGAATGGTCGTCGCGAGCCCGGCAAACGTGACGACGAGCTGCACCAACATATCCGGGCCGCCAATGACAGCTCCATCGGGCTCGAGCGAAATCTTGTTCTTTCTGGACGCGTTGAATGGCGGCGTCAGCTGCATTGCAAGCGTCGACGTCACTGCGAGCAGCGCAGGCGCGCTCGGCAACACGACCGAGCCGCTGATGTTCTCCAACGCAACCGATCAAGCGACTGGAAAGGCGAGTGCCGTGCTCGACGTCACCGTCGAACAGCTCAACCTGAGCGGCTTCTTTTCCGGAGACCCGGTGCCCCCTGGAGCGTCCCTCTTCCTCGATTTCACCATCGTCAACTTCAATCGTGACTTCGCCGCCAGTGACATCGCCTTCGTCAACGATCTCGCTGCTACGCTCAGCGGTCTCGTTGCCCTCGGCCTTCCGATGAACGATGTGTGCGGTGCGGGGTCGACGATTACGGGCACGGGATCGATCAGCCTGACCGGGGGAACCCTGCCGGCCGGGGGGACGTGCAGCTTCACCGTGCAGGTGCAAGTGCCAGGTGGTGCTGAGCCCGGCGACTACCCCAATAGCTCGACCGAGGTCACCGCCCAGATCGATGGGCGCACGGTCACGGGAAGCGGCGCGATCGACTCCTTCGAGGTCAGCGAGGCCCCGAGACTCGAGAAGCTGTTCCTGACCGACCCCGCGCCCGCCGGGCAGCCGACGACCTTGAGGTTCACCATCACGAACGTCAGCGCCTCGAACGCCGCTACGGACATCGAGTTCGCCGACAACCTGGACCAATTCATTCCAGGTCTGCCGGTGCCGAGTCTGCCCCCGGATGGATTCTGCGGACCGGGGAGCACGCTCACGTTGGGTTCCCTCGGGCAAGATCGTGCGCTCATCCTGACTGGGGGGAGCTTGCCTCCGGGCGGAGCATGCAGTTTCGACACGACGCTCGACATTCCCCTTGGGACCCCGTCCAATCGATACCCGAACCGGACCGAGCCGATCACCGCGACCGTCGATGGGAGCGCGGTCACCGGCAAACCGGCCGAGGCGGAGCTCATGGTCGTGGCGGCGCCCGCCCTGCGAAAGTCGTTTTCGGCATTCAGGGTGGCGCCCGGCGACAGCGTCATGCTCGATTTCGAGCTCGCTTACGGAGAAAACGCCCCCGGCGAGGCAACCGAGATCTCCTTCGACGACGACCTCAACGCGATGCTGACCGGCTTGGTCGCCACCGGCTTGCCCCTGAGCGATGTGTGCGGAGCGGGCTCCCAGTTGGCCGGAAATTCGGTGCTGACATTGACCGGTGGAACGATTGCACCCAACGCCCAGTGCACGTTTAGCGTCGCCTTAGACGTACCCGATGATGCCGAAATTGGACAATACACCAACACGACGAGCGATGTGACCGCAATGGCGTCCGGGCTTTCGGTGCTCAGCGCTCCGGCCACGGCCGACCTCGAAGTGACGAGCGTCGTGCTCGAAAAAGAGTTTGTGGAAGATCCGGCCTTTGCCGGCGATACGGTCACACTTCGCTTCACGATCACGAACGGTGATGCAAGCGATGCGACCGACATGCTCTTCACGGACGATCTCGATGACACGCTGGCCGGCTTGGCAGCCGTCGGGCTTCCGGTCACGGGGGCCTGCGGCGCTGGATCTCAAATTCAAGGGACCACTCTCCTGACCTTCACGGGAGGCAACCTTCCGGCAGCGGGTTCCTGTAGTTTCGACGTCAGCGTTCAAATCCCCACGGACGCGGTTGCCGACTCGTACGGCAACACGACGAGCGACTTCCGCTTCACCCAGGGCGAATCACCACGTGTCATCGGCGGTGCGCAGGACACGTTGACCCTCAGCGAGCCGCTTTCTTTTTCAAAGGCCTTCGATGCAGATGTCGTGGCCCCCGGCGACACCGTCACGCTCAACTTCACCATCGAAAACGCTCATCCCGCACTCATCGCAGACCAGCTCGCGTTCACCGACGATCTGGGCGCAGCGCTCGAGGGGCTCATCGCCGTCGGCCTGCCCGCAGGCGACGTATGTGGCGCAGGCTCCATGCTCGCCGGCACCGACGTGCTCGTGCTGACGGGCGGCACGCTGGCCCCCGATTCGTCGTGCACTTTCAGCGCGGAGCTGCAACTTCCGAGCGACGTCGCGACCGGGACTACCGTGACCAACGTCACCAGCGAGCTCACCGGAATGGTCAACAGTGTCTTGAGGACGGCACCTCCGGCGCGGGACGAGATCGCGGTCAACCTCATGACGCTGACCAAGCGGTTCGAAAGCTCCGCCGAGCAAGGAGGCTCGACGACCCTCACTTTCGTGATCGAAAACCTCACCAGCGCATCGACCGGCACGGGCGTCAGCTTCACCGACGACCTCGATGCGGTGCTCTCCGGCCTGATCGCCACGGGGACGCCTCTCGATGACGTCTGCGGCACCGGGTCCGTCCTCGACGGCAGCTCCATGTTGGCGCTCCGAGATGGCAACATCGACCCGGATGCTTCGTGCACGTTCGGCGTGACTGTCGAGGTGCCCGCAGCAGCCGAGCCGGGCGACTACGAAAACGTCACTAGCGCGCTGTCGAGCGATCAGGGAATCGTGGGCGATCCGGCGACGGCCACCCTCACGGTCGACCCGCGCAAGATCGAAGACGGCGGCGTGGATGGCGGCGTCGACGATGGCGGTGGTGGTGGTTGCGGGTGCCGAACGACGACGGTCAACGACACGCCTATCTGGCTTCTCGTGGGCGTCCTATTCGTGTTGTGGCGCCGGCGGCTTCGTCGCGGCTGAGGGGCCATGCGAAAGGCGGCGCGGTACGGTTGGATGTGGCTCGTGGTCGCCTGCGCATCGGGCGCCTGGCGGGGAGTGGACGCGGTTTGGCTCGCCGACCGAGGTGGCGCTCGAAATGTTTGCCCGCTGGCTCGAACCCGACGCAACCGTCCTGGTCGCCCTCCCCCCAAAGCGAATCCGACGCGCTTCGACATCGGTGGGGCCTTCCGTGACGCGCGCGACGATCAATGCCTAGTTTGCTGCCTCTGGGCCAATCGAGGCGGCGAGATCAAGCATGCTTTGCTGACTGACTTCGATCAGTCCGCGCCGCGGCCGATCGAGGTCGATGATGATGAAGATCACCAGCACGATCAGCACCGACATCGCGACTGTGGCGAGCAGAGGCCTACCGCCTTCGAGGCCACCCGAGTAGCCCAAAGAGCGCCTTGCGCGCCCTGCTCATCTCGTTACATTTAACGTCGCGTCTGTTCTTGCGTCAGATCGACCTTATTGGCCTCGATGCGAAGCTGCACGTAGTCCGCGATCATGCGCTTCGCAGTTTCGCGCTGGGCCTCGGGCAGCAACTGGGTACGAAGATACGCCGTACCGATCGCGTTAGACTCGTTGAGCACGGCCTGACTGCGGTTGTCGAAACGCTGGAGCGCCATCGTGAATGTGAAGCCGAGCAGCAGCGCCAGAAGCCCGAGCATGGCTGCCTGAATGGCATTGGTCTGCGACTTCGCACCGGTATCCGCTTTGGCACGATTCCAGCGTCCGAGTCGGTAGCCGACCTCGTTTGCCACCAGAATCGCCGCCAGTAGCGCGATCGCGATGAGAACGCTGTTTTGGTCGTACAATAGTTCCTCCATGACGACCGGTTCGGGGGCGGGATTGGCACAAGATCGGGGCCCAAGCAACCCATTGAGACGGCGCTAGAGGCTCGACACGTCGGCCGGGTCGGGCCTCTTGCACTCACGCCCCACCCGACATTTCAATATTGGACAGCCGCCCGACCCTTGAATCTGGTTTTGACATGGGCTCTCCACATGAACCCAAGGGGCTAAGAGGCGCCAAACCATCCACGCACATTAGCTGCATGAATTGGCGGTGCCGTGCGTCCGGATCCTTGTAGAGTTCGTCCGCTCCGTCGTGAATCCTGT
>CAMYJN010000223.1 GCA_947258625.1 uncultured Polyangiaceae bacterium
TCGAAGACGTGCGATTCCCGACCTTTGCTTCACCTAGAATGGGAGCCCGCTACCGATTCCACACTGGATGAATAGGAGTGTCATGTCCGAGGACGAGCCTGTTCCCCATCGATTGATCACCCTGGCGTTCTCTCACTACAACGAGAAGGCTCGATGGGCGCTCGATCGATATGCCGTTCCCTACCGTGAAGAGCCGCACATGCCCTTCGTCTCCTCGCTGGCGGTTGCGCTCGCGACACGTGGTCGCGGGGGCACGGCAGACCGCGCATCGTCCCGATACTCGACTCCAGTGCTCATCCTGAACGACCGGCGCGTCCTCACGGACTCCACAGACATACTTCGCTTCGCCGGGCGTCGCGATAGCTCTTTTCTTCCAAGCGGCGAAGTCACGGAGCTCGTGGCTCACTACGGCGACCGGCTAGGTCCGTACACGCGCCTGCTGGCGTACTGGCACCTCGGCCGTCATCGAGGAATGATCGAGCAACTGGCAGCCGACAATGTGGGTCGCCGCGAAGCGTGGGCATTCAAGCGAGTCGTGCCATTGGTCCGGTCCCAGCTCACCCGCGCCTTGAACCTTACCGAATCGGGGCACGATCGGGCATTGGCGCGCTTGCGGCAAGAGCTCGACGACGCCGCATCGAGGTTGGATCATCGTAAGTATCTTTGCGGCGATCAATTCACTGCGGCCGACCTCACCTTCGCGGCGCTCCTCGCACCGGGTCTGTGCCTCACGCCCGAAGAAGGCTTCGGCGCAATCCTGCCCGACCGGGCCTCGCTCGACGAGGAAGCACAGTCGCTAATCCGTGAGGTGCGCACCCACCCCGCCGGCCAATTCGCACTTCGCGTCTATGCCGAAGAACGGCGCCGCGTCCTCCCGTAGGGGCTCGCCAAGCAAGATGCTGCCAGGGCCGTTGAGCGCTTTTCGTAGTGGACAGAAGGGGCCCGTTTTCGGTATCACCGTACTGCGGCGACCCCGACGACCGATACTAGCCAAGGATTCCTGCAATGAAGCACACAGTCATCCTCATGTTGCTCACCCTCATCTCTGCGACTGCCAGCGCGGACGACGTGTGCCCGGAGTTTGCCAACATGATTAGCGTCATCAGCGAGAACGGGGCTTCGGGCAAGGAGCTCGAGATGGAGAAAGCCGTCGCGAAGCAGAAGAAGAAGGGGATCTACAGAGGCTACGACAGCAGTGTTCGTCTCGAACAGCCCACCGCAAGCGTCACCGTGAAGGCGTCGCAATCGTTTGCGTTCAAGCCGTTCAGCGCCCAGTTCCACCCCAGGCAGCAGATCAAGCTCTATCCCTTCAATACCAAAAAGCAGTACCGCGAGCTCGTCACCGGCGGCACGACCAACTGGGGCGGCAGCAAAGACAGAAAATCCACCGACAACTCAGTCCCTTTGAAGTTCAAGAAGATCAGCGACGGTTGCTACAAGGTCACGCCCGGAGTCACATTGCCCAAAGGAGAGTACGCCTTCAGCCTCGCCTCCGTCGGAATGGGGACTTCGGCCGACGTAAAGGGCACAAACGCTGGCTTCGGCTCCAGCGTCGAAGGGCAGACTTGGTTCGGCTTCTCGATCAAGTGACCCTGAAAATTCAACCGTACTCGAGGTAAGCCGGTCAGGTCCCGCAGAACGTCTCTCGAACGATCTGATCGGGCCGCGGCGGCTCAGCATAGCGTTCAAGCGACTGCTGGTCTTCGAAGGGCGACGCCAGCACTTCGATCAATTGCTCAAACGGCCCGAGATTGTTTTGTTCGACCGCCGCTTGAATCGCCTCTTCGACCCGATGGTTGCGGGGTATGAACGCCGGGTTGACCAATCGCATGTCGCGCTGAAGCTCTGCCGGCGATCGCGTTTCGCTACTGAGGCGCTGGCGCCAACGGACGGCCCATTGGCCGAAGGCCGCCGGGTCGTCGAAGAGACCACTCACCCAGTCATCGCTTCGGGAGCTCGAATCAACCAGGTCGCTCAGGCGTCGAAACGTGAGCGAGAAGTCAGCAGCGTTCTCCGCCATGAGTCTGAGCAGATCCTGAACGAGCTCGACGTCCCCTTCCCGAGCCTCCATGAGGCCGAGCTTCCGGTGCAGGCCTGGCCAGTAGTAATGGGCAAACCGGGTCGGAAACGATTGAATCATCTCCGTGGCCAGCTCGACCGCGGTATCTTGATCGTCTGCGATCAGTGGCAAGAGCGCATCCGCCAGCCCGGCGAGGTTCCATTGCGCAATCGACGGCTGATTACCGTATGCGTATCGCCCCCGATGATCGATGGAGCTGTAGACCGTGTCGGGGTGGTAGCTGTCCATGAACGCACAGGGGCCATAGTCGATCGTCTCTCCGGCGATCGACATGTTGTCGGTGTTCATCACCCCATGAATGAAACCGACCAGCTGCCAGCGGGCGACCAGCTCCGCCTGCCGCTCAATCACGGCGCCGAGCAGCGCGAAGATTGGATTGTCTGATTCAGAAGCCTCCGTGTAATGGCGGGCGATGACGTGATCGGCCAGCACGCGGACGCTGGCTTCGTCGCGCCGGCCCGCGAAGAACTGGAACGTCCCCACCCTGATGTGGCTCTGCGCCACTCGCGTCAGGACGGCGCCCGGCAGGTCGGTCTCGCGCCGAATCCGCTCGCCCGTCGCCACAGCAGCCAGCGCACGCGTGCTGGGGATGCCCAAGGCCGCCATCGCTTCACTGATGACGTACTCGCGCAACACCGGGCCGACTGCAGCACGCCCATCTCCGTTGCGAGAAAACGGCGTACGACCCGAGCCCTTGAGTTGGACATCGCGACGGACACCCTCTCGATCGATCAGCTCCCCGAGAAGAATGGCCCGCCCGTCGCCAAGCTGCGGCACCCAGCTCCCGAACTGAAAGCCCGCATACGCCATGGCCAACGGTTCTGCGCCCCGAGGCACTCGGTTCCCAGCCAGGACTTCGATTCCCTCCGGGGTGGTCAATCGCTCTGGGTTCAGCCCCAGCTCGAGGGCGAGGCTCTCGTTCAGCCGGATCAGACTCGGCTCGGACACCGGCGTTGGCGGCAGGCGCGCGAAAAAACGCTCGGGCAGCCGCGCATAGCTATTGTCGAACCGAAACATCGCGTCGTCGGTCATTCGATCCTGCATGAGTCGCCGCGGCGACTATAGCAGCTTCGCGTTGCCGACCGCATGGCGCGCTTTTGGTGAAACCAGCCCTCGTGCTACCGTGCCCGCTTCTCGGAGGTGCTGGATTGAAACGCGAAATTCGGGTTGGAATTTGCGGATGTGGCGTGATCGGCGAAGGCCTGGTGAAGGTCTTGCTCGAGCATGCGGACGTCATCCGCGCGCGAGCGGGCGCGCCCATCCGGCTTGCCGCAGTCGCGGACAAGGACCCGGCCCGGCTCGACATCGTTCGCGCGCTGGATCCGAGTGTCGCTTTGCTCGACGACGCGTTTGAGCTCGCCAAGCGGGACGACATCGATATCGTCGTCGAGCTCATCGGCGGCGTCGACGTTGCTGAGCGCTTGGTGCGGGCAGCGTTGGAGGCCAAGAAACACGTCGTCACCGCGAACAAGGCGCTGCTCGCCGAGCGCGGCGCGGCTCTGTTCGACCTCGCCGCGGCCAATGGCTGCGACCTGTATTTCGAGGCCGCCGTGGCTGGCGCCATCCCCGTGATCCGTGTGATTCGAGAGTCGCTCGCTTCCGATCACATCCGTTCCGTCCGGGGGATCATCAACGGGACCAGCAACTACATCTTGTCCAGCATGGCCAATGAAGGAGCTGCGTTCGCCGATGCGCTCAAAGCCGCGCAAGAGGCAGGTTTCGCCGAGGCGGACCCGACGCTCGACATCACCGGCGGCGACGCGGGTCATAAGCTGGCGCTGATTGCGGGCCTTGCGTTCGGCGCTCGCGTCCTGCCGAGCGACTTCCTGACCGAGGGCATCGAGAAGGTCGATCCCCGCGACATCCAGTACGCGCGAAACTTCGGCTACGTGATTCGGCCCTTGGCCGTGGCGGAGCGCCTCGAGAGCGGTGCTTTGGATTTGCGGGTCCATCCGGCATTGGTCCCAAAGAGCGACCCGCTGGCTCACGTCGACGGCGCTCTCAACGCCGTCGCGATCCAAGGTGAGATGGTCGGGTCGAGCTTTCTCTCTGGCCTCGGGGCTGGTGCCGGTCCGACCGCGACCAGCGTCGCGGGCGACGTCATTGACATCGCGAAGAATACGCTCGCCGGCGCACCCGTGCGACGATGGCACCTCCCCTCCGAAGGCGAACCGGAGCTTCAGTCAATCGCCGATCTGTCGTCCCGCTACTACCTTCGATTTTCGGTGAGGGACGAATCCGGTGTTCTCGCATCGCTCTCGGGCAAGCTGAGCGACTCCGGCATTTCCATCGAGGTGATGGTTCAGGACAGGGACGCCGGCGAAGACGGCACCGCGACGATCGCCATCCTGACCCACCATGCGCGCGAAGGCGAAATCCGAGCCTCCCTGAACGCGATCGACGACACCCATCTCACGACGGCCCCGACACACCTGATCCGCATCGTCGAGTGAGAAGCTTCCGGCGGTTCGGGGATGCGGTACTCACGCGGCGGGCGCGTGTCGACGGGTCGCCTCGGTCTGGACGTAGGCACAGGCTGCAACCAACTGCGGCACGAAGTTCGAGTTGCGGGCGGCGCACGCGAAGTGGTCGCCGTGGACCTCGAACGATTTGGCACCGGGAATCGCTGCGGCCATCGCGTACTGACGTCGCGTCGGCACAATCTTGTCTCGCGTCGTGATCACGACCGCGGTCGGCACCGTGATGTTCGACACCCAGTCGCGGGACGAGAAGCGAAGGACCGCGCGCGTTGCCTGGGCGAGCACTGCCGGATCGCTCCCCGACATCTCACGGCGAACGAAGTCTTTGCCTTCTGGGCCCGGCACCGTCTTGACCATGTTTTCGATGATCTGCCCGCGCACCAACTTGGGCGCCAATCGGGCGCCGACCACGGCGCCAGGCAAGATCGCACGGGTCAGGATGGGAAACTGCAGCGGCGTGAAGTACCTCGAGGTCGCGCAAAGCACCAGGCCAATCACTCGGTCGGGATGCCGGTTCCAACAAAGCTTAGCGATCGGACCGCCCATCGAATAGCCAACTGCAATGAAGCGATCGATGCCAAGCTGGTCGGCCACAGCAATGACGTCGTCCGCACAATCCTTGAGTCGAAACCAGC
>CAMYJN010000224.1 GCA_947258625.1 uncultured Polyangiaceae bacterium
TCTGGACCCTTCTTTGCTGCGTGGTGCTGGCCACCGCGTTGACCGCCTGCAAGAGCGGCGAACCCGCACCCGCGGAGGGCGAGCCCGCCGCGGAAGCCGAAGCGCCGGCCGAAAAAGCCGAAGCCGCCGAGAAAGAAGCCAACGCGCAAAAGATCGTGGCGCAAGGCGCGAAGCCTGGCGCGATTCCGGCTCCCCCCGATGTGGCCGCGCCGCCCGAGAACGCGGAAAAGAGCGCGTCGGGCCTCACCTGGACCGTTTTGCAAGCGGGCACCGGCGACAAGAATCCGACTGCCGCCGACATCGTGACCGTCAACTACACCGGTTGGACCACCGGCGGCCGTATGTTCGATAGCTCGGTCGTGCGCGGACAGCCTGCGGAGTTCCCGCTCAATCGCGTCATCAAAGGTTGGACCGAGGGCGTGCAGATGATGGTCTCTGGCGAAAAACGCCGTTTCTGGATCCCCGGCAGCCTCGCGTATGGCGAGGCTGCGGCAAACGATCCTCATGCTGCAGTGGGCCCGCCCCGCGGTACCCTGGTGTTCGACGTGGAGCTCATCAGCTTCAAAGAAGCGCCCAAGCCGCCCGAGACGCCCAAAGACGTCGCCAAGATCCCGAAGAACGCAAAGAAGACCAAATCTGGGATTGGGTCGCGCGTCCTCAAAAAGGGAACGGGCACCGAGCACCCCACCGCGACGAGCGTCGTGACGGTGCACTACACGGGCTGGACGACCGACGGGAAGATGTTTGACAGCTCGGTCGTACGCGGAACCCCGGCGAGCTTTGGTCTGAACCAGGTCATTCCGGGCTGGACCGAGGGCTTGCAGCTCATGGTCGTCGGCGAGTCGCGAAGAATCTGGATTCCCGAGAACCTGGCCTACGGCGGCCGACCCGGTCGCCCGGCAGGGATGCTGGTCTTCGACGTCGAGCTGCTCGGCATCAAGTAGTCGCCTCGATCCGGCCGAATTTCAACTCAATCGCTCGGGCTTTCGCAAAATAGATCCGAATTGCGGACTCGTGCGTCTACCTGGGCAAGTGAGGAATATTCGATGAAGCAAGCAATCGCTATTTTGGGTTTGTGCGTGGCCATGGCCTGGCCGACGACGTCGCGCGCATTTTGTGGATTTTACGTGAGTGGGGCCGATGCTTCGCTCTACAACAACGCGACCATGGTCGTCATGATGCGCGAGGGCACGCGAACCGTGCTCTCGATGCAGAACAACTACCAGGGCCCGCCCGAAGACTTTGCGATGATCGTGCCGGTGCCGGTCGTTCTGCAGGAAGAGAACGTGAAGACCTTGCCGCCGGAGATCTTTTCTCGGGTCGACAAGCTCGCGGCACCGCGCCTGGTCGAGTACTGGGAGCAGGATCCCTGCCGTCCGATGGTCGTCTACGAGATGGCGGCGGGTGCGCCGATGGCGCGAAGGGCCAAGTCGAGTGCAGACGCCGAAGAGGACTCGAAATATGGCGTCACTATCGAAGCGCAGTTCAAGGTGGCCGAGTACGACATCGTCATCTTGAGCGCCAAGGATTCGGGCGGCCTCGACAAATGGCTTCGCAAGAACGAATACAACATTCCCAAAGGCGCCAACGCGGTGCTTCGTCCCTACGTTGAGCAGAACACCAAGTTCTTCGTAGCCAAGGTCGATGCGGAGAAGGTGACGTTCCGCGATGGCAAGGCGGTGCTCTCGCCTCTACGGTTCCATTACGACGCGCCAACCTTCACGCTGCCGGTGCGGCTCGGGCTGCTCAACAGCGCGGGCAAGCAGGATTTGATCGTTCACATTCTCGGTAAGCAGCAGCGCTACGAGGTGGCCAACTACAAGAACGCGTCGATCCCAACCAACATCCGCGTTGAAGACAGCGTTCGGAAAACGTTCGGGTCGTTCTACGACGCGCTTTTCGAGCGGACGATCGAGAAGAACCCGGGTGCGGTAGTGACGGAGTACGCATGGGACGCGACCAGCTGCGATCCCTGTCCAGAGCCGCCGCTGAGGCCCGATGAGCTTGCGACGCTCGGTGGCGACGTGATCGTGCCGGGCGAGCAGGATCCTTACTCCGACATCCCCGGTGTGGTGCCGCAGCGCAAGCGGCGGCCGACGTGGCAGCCCTACGGCTTCGTGCTCACGCGTTTGCACTACCGCTACGATAAGGACGGGCTCGACGAGGACCTGGTGTTTCGCGCGGCGGGCCCTATCGTCGGCGGCCGCGGGATGCCCGATCAAAAAGGTGAGCTTGGAGAGCGGCGCGCGCAGGCTTCGAGCGTCAACAACTTCCAGGGGCGGTACGTGATTCTGCACCCCTGGGAAGAGCCGATCGCGTGCGAAAATCCGCAGCGTGGCACCTGGGGTGGACCGCCCGGTGGCCCAACGCCGAGACCCTTTGCAGCGGGCAACACCGCGCTCAAAGGGACGACCGGCAAGACGCTGACCAATCAGCTGCCTGGGTTGATCCAGACCGACATTCCGGAGCTCGACCTCAAAGCGGGTGCGCTGGAAGCTGCGCCGAAAGGCAAGACGGACCTGGGCGACGGGAAGGGCGGACCGAGCGGTGATGCGAGCACCTCGGACGGTTGCAGGGTGAGCGCGGCGAAGAGCGCCTCCCTCGGTTGGATTGCGCTCTGCTTCGTTGCTATGTGGCTGGCCAGGAGACGCACCGCACAATAGCTCATGGCAGAATTCATCTTCACGATGAAGGGGGTTACGAAAGTTCATCCCCCGGACAAGAAGATCATCGAAGACCTCTATCTTTCGTTCCTTCCGAACGCGAAGATAGGGGTCATTGGTGTGAACGGCACCGGCAAGTCGTCTCTGCTTCGCATCATGGCGGGCGTGGATGACGCCTTCACCGGCGAGGCATGGATTCGGCCGGGTGCACACGTGGGCCACTTGCCGCAGGAGCCAGATCTCGGTGATGCGAAGACGGTCTTGGAAGCGGTGGAAGCCGGGGTATCTTCGGTGCGCGCGATTCTCGACGAGTTCAACGAGCTCAGCATGAAGCTGGGTGAGCCCATGAGCGACGAGGAGATGGCGAAGCTGCTCGACCGGCAGGGAGCGCTTCAAGACAAGATCGATGCCGTTGATGGTTGGAACCTCGAGAGCACGCTCGAGATCGCGATGGACGCGCTTCGACTGCCTCCGGCCGACGCGGACCCGAAGACGCTTTCGGGAGGTGAGAAGCGCAGGGTCGCGCTTTGCCGCTTGTTGCTGGAGAAACCGGAGCTCTTGTTGCTCGACGAGCCGACCAACCATCTCGATGCCGAGTCGGTCGCTTGGTTGCAGGGATATCTTCAAAAGTACCCGGGCTGTGTGATCTTGGTCACCCACGACCGGTATTTCTTGGACGAGATCGTGGAGTGGATCCTCGAGCTGGACCGCGGCGAGGCGCACCCGTTTCACGGCAATTACTCCCAGTGGCTCGAAGCAAAAGAGGCGCGACTCGGCCAAGAAGAGAAGAAAGACAGCTCTCGGAAGCGGAAGATCGCGCGGGAGCTCGAGTGGGTGCGGTCATCGCCAAAGGCTCGGCAGGCGAAGAGCAAGGCCCGCATCACGGCCTTCGAGAGCTTGGTGGCCGACGCAGCCAAGGCCCGAGGCGATGCCAACGAAATTCGAATCCCCCCGGGGCCGCGGCTGGGTACGCAGGTGTTCGAGGTCAATGGGGTCGGCAAGGGCTATGGCGACAAGCTTCTGTTCGAGGACTTGAGCTTCATCGTTCCGCGCGGGGCGATCGTCGGCATCGTAGGCCCAAACGGCGCAGGCAAGACGACCTTGTTCCGAATGCTGGTCGGCGAGGAGACGCCCGACGCGGGGGCGATTACCGTCGGTGAAACGGTTGCGCTCTCTTATGTCGATCAGAGCCGCGATGCGCTCGATGATAGCAACAACGTGTTCAAGGAGATCACGGACGGAGCCGACGAAATCGACGTCGGTGGCGGCACGGTGAAGTCGCGTGCCTATGTCGGCTGGTTCAACTTTCGTGGCAGCGATCAGCAAAAGCCAGTGAAGAACCTGAGCGGCGGCGAGCGAAACCGCGTGCACCTAGCGAAGCTCCTCAAGAGCGGCGGCAACGTCTTGCTCCTCGATGAGCCTACCAATGACATCGACGTCGACACCTTGCGCTCGCTCGAGGAAGCGATCCTCGCTTTCCCCGGCTGCGCGATGATCATCAGCCACGATCGTTGGTACCTCGACCGCATCTGCACCCACATCCTCGCCTTCGAAGGCGACAGCCGAGTCGTCTGGCACGAAGGCTCCTACGCCGACTATGCCGCTGACCGCAAAGCCCGCCTAGGCACCGACGCCGCCGTCCCCCACCGAATCAAATACCGCAAGTTCTCGAGATAGGGACACTCTCCTACCCTCCAAACACCCAAGATCACTCGGTTTCCCAGGAAAAGATCGCAGCGCCCCTCGTTCGACATCTCTGGCCGGAATGCTCGCGCTAATGCCTGGAGCGCTGCGATCTTTGCCGAGGGATCGCAGTGGTTCCGCGACGTTAGCGGGTAGGAGAGTGTCCCCTTACTAGGAGGGCGGTGATTTCGGGCTCGAGGGCGGAGTGGCCAGACCGGGGGGCGATTTCGAGGGTGCTTCTAGGCAGGGCGCGGTGGAGCTCGTAGGCGCTTTCGGCGGGGCAGACGATGTCGTAGCGGCCTTGGACGATGAGCGTCGGAATCTGTTGGATGCGGTCGACGTTGTTGAGAAGCTGGTTTTCGTCTTGAAAGAAGCCGCCGTTGACGAAGTAGTGGCACTCGATCCGGGCGAACGCTTCGGCAAACGTTTCATCGCCGGTCCGTTCGATCAATTCCGGGTCTGGGATGAGCCTGCTCGTGCTGCCTTCCCACATGCTCCATGCGCGAGCGGCCCGAATCCGTTCATCCCGGTCGCTGCTCGTGAGGCGACGGTAGTAGGCGTCCACCAGGCCGCCCCGTTCTTCTTTGGGGATTGGCTCGAGATACTTCTGCCAGGCCTCGGGGAAGATCCGGCTGGCGCCTTCCTGATAGTACCAGTCGATTTCGCGTTGCCGGAGTAGAAAGATGCCGCGCAGCACCATGTCAGACACACGCTCGGGGTGCTGCTGGGCATAGGTCAAACTGAGCGTGCTCCCCCAGGACCCACCAAACAACTGCCAGCGCTCGATGCCGAGGTGCTCCCGGATTCGCTCCATGTCCTGGACTAGATCCCAGGTGGTGTTGTTT
>CAMYJN010000225.1 GCA_947258625.1 uncultured Polyangiaceae bacterium
CGAAGCCGCCAAGGCGCGATTCTCGAAACCTCGTCCGGTGGGCCGTTTCTCTGGGCTTCTGCCTACGGCATCGACATCAAGCTCGTTCGTCTGCTCTCGATCAGCGCGGAGCTCGACGTGGTGCTTGGCAAGTCGGGTGGCGACGCCGTCACCGGCGTCGGAGGTGGCCCGGGCCTGAGCGTGTTGGCCGGCCCCGCGGCGATCTATTTTGCGACCCGCTTCGCGGCCACCGACGATTTCAAAGCGTCGAACGGAAGGTACACCTTCAGCGGCGGCCTGCGACTCACGTTCGAGTGACCGGTCAGCGATGGCCGATCGACGCCTGCAACGCGCTAGTGTCAAACCCGTCAGGGGCCTTGCCGTCTCGCATGTAGAGATAGAGGGCGGCTTGGAAGATGCCCTGGAGCGCCGACTGCGCCAGCGCGATGACGGTAAAATAAACGACGGCGACGACGATGAGCGGTGCGCTTTGGGCCGCAAAGCCGAGCACCAAGAACAGAATGCCCGGCAGTGCCAAGAGCAGGAAGATCAAGCCAAAGCTGAAGTTGCCGATGAGCTGCTCGCCCCAGGTCTTCTTGAGCATGGAAGCCGAGCGCTTGAGCGCGCTCACTGGACCTTCGTTCTCGATGACGAGGATCGGAACCACGAGAAAGCTCGTGAGCGACCAGGCCACACCCAACAAGCCAGCGACGATCTTGCCGACCAAGTTGGAGCGCTCTTCGATCATGCGAAGCACGAGGCCCACGGTGGCCGCAACGACCGCCCAACCAAGGATCGCGGGCAGTCGCGCCCAGGCTGCGCGAAGGCCGTCACTGACGGTCGGGTCGCCGCCCTCCATTCGAATCTCCGCGCAGGCGATGAGTCCTGCGTTGAAGAAGATGATCACGAAGTAGTTGCAACAGTAGAACAAGAACAAGCCGAGGATGTGCATGGCCTGCTCGGCGGACAGGTTTCCGCCGGACCCGCTCAAGCTTTCGACCGTGCCTGCCGTCATGCTTTCGCCAGCCGCCTGCCAATCGGTCAGAGCGAGGATCGGTGCGGCAAACGAAGCCAGAACCAGCATGCACCCAATCGCGGACAGGAGCGGAAACACGAGCAGCTCCTTGTCCTGCTTGAGCACCTCCCACGACGCGCGCATCAACGAAAACGTTCTAGAAAATTTGCCCACGGTGTCCCCCCCTTGCCAAACGCGGCTGCCCAACAGGGTAACGCAAACCGGGCTCGCGCCAAAAACCGGCCGCTCCGCCCAGGGGTTCGGGCCAACCACTGTGCCGCCGGCTCCCTTCGCCCGCCTTCAGGGTCGATTTAGACCCCGAAACGCGTCCGGTAGTCGACGAACTGAGCCCCAATTTGGTCCGCGGTGAGTCCGTAGTCGGCAATGTCGTAATCGTGCTCTCCAAGCTGGGCGGTCGGATCTTCGGCGATGCGGGCGTCGAGCTGCTCCGTCAGTTCGGCGTCGAGCGGCAGGTCGAAGTGGCGATAGATGTCTTCGATGATCTCGAGCGGCCTCGCGCGAAGGTCCCGGAGGCGGACGTCGTAGATCTGTGATTGCCGGAGAGCGCGCCTAGCTTCGAGGCCGCGCTCGATGCCGATGCGTGAATACTCGAGCCAGAAGCGGCCAACCTCGTGCAGGTCGAGGCGCCGTTGGAACTTCGACGCGATGCGGGCGCTCAGGCTGCACTGGGACCCGACGGCGTCGACGAGTCCCCGATGAGTCTGGATCAATTGCGCGTCGGGATACACTGCGAGGAGCGCCTGCAAGTTCCACAGGTGCCACGGGCACTTGAGAAGCCATCGCTCTTCGGAACGCTGGGCCCAGAGGACCTGCAGTTGGCGCTTGTGCCAACGGTACGGCCCAACCATGTCCCAGTCGAGCGTACGTCTGCCGTAGTCATATTCGCCAAGCCCCACGAAGAGCTTCATGTGGGCCATGTCGTTTTCGAGCAGGAAGAAGTCCTCTTCGTAGGCGTCTGCCGTAACCTTGTGCGCCTCGCCCTGCTCGGGGATCATCAGGTCGTCCATCGCGACCTCGTGACCTCCACGCCACCGTCGCCACTTGCTGTCCCCGAGCAAGTCGCGACTCCGACCGACTGGATGCGCGAACTCCCACATACGTCCGACGCGACTGCTCCGATCGGCTGCCAATACGTTGTGCAGATAGGTGGTCCCAGTTCGAAAAAGCCCTGTGATGATCAGGGGGCGTACGATGTCGATCTCCTCGATGTCGGGTCGCTGCTTCAGGAGCTGGACCAAGCGCAGACGATTGCTGAGGTGCCAGTGAAGGATGTAGCGAATGCCGAAGCGGCCGACGGTGTTCCAATCGGTCTCCTGGACCGCGTCGATCGTCTCGTTCAATCGTCCCCGAAAGCTGCCGTCGTTGTCGCCGTAGTCGTGAAGCCCCGTGAGCCGCTCGGCGAGCTTCATCACGCGGTCGGCGTCGATGCGGATCAGCGGCTTACGCAGCGGGTCGCCGAGCATGTTGACGACCGAGAGCGGAAAAGTCGGGGCCATCGATTTGGGCGCTTGGCTCATGCGTAGTTGCCCGACCCTATCAAATCCGGTCATTCGGCCAATTTAGCGTCCGGACTCGGAAGGGACGTCAGCGGAAAAGCCGCCGTGCCGCCCAGATGGCGATGCCGAAAGTTGCTGCCGCCCCCAGACCAAACAGCAGGCGCGCAAGCGCGTCGTTGACCTCGCTGGGGATGAACGGGAGATAGCGCTGGATGGTTCCTTCCGGAGCATAGAACGTGAGCCAACCGGCGAACGCGGCGACGCTCAGCAGCAAGACAGTCGTCACCACGTCGGAGGCTCGGTGATCGCGTGCGAGTAGCAAAAAACCGAGCAGGACGGACACCGCGCCGAGACCGAAGACGACCCGCCGGGGCGCCTCGAAAATCACGTAGTCCTCAGGCAGAAGCCCGAGCGAGGCCGCGCAAACGGCAATACCCCCGACCAAGCACAAAAATGCAATCAGCTTCCCCACTGAGAAACAGCATAGCGGATCTAGTCGGCGATCGCGCTACCCCAGTAATTGTAGGAGAGAACGCGGACGCCGGGAATGTACATTCTCTCGTCGACGTCGATGCGGAAACCGCCCGATTGCAGTAAATCCGGAATGTTGCGATTGACGTTGCAGCCTCCGGAAAACATGCGCCAGGCCGGATTGATTCGATTCTGCCACTTCTGAACAGCCTTGTCTGGGGCTAGGCCGTGCTCGCAGAAAAGCAACTTGCCGCCGGGGCGCAGAACGCGATGCATCCCATGAAGCGCTCGGCGCGCGTCAGGGATCGTGCAGAGCGTATAGGTCACCAACACCGTATCGACGCTGTTCGTGTCGAGGGGGATCTCCTCGCCGGGGAGGTCGATGACTTCGATCTCGAGATCGGCGCCATCGAAGTTCTTCCGCGCGAGCTGGCGCATCCCTTCGGAGGGTTCGAGACCCCAGACTTTGCGGACCTTCCTGCGATCGTAGAAACCGAGGTTCAGGCCGCTTCCCATTCCGATTTCGAGAACCTCGCCCTCCGCCAGCGGGACGACTTTCTCCCGCTGCTTCATGTTGGGCTTGGACGAGCAAGCGAGGTTGATAGCCCGGGGGAGGATGTGGCGATCGTAGAAACCCATCTGGTTGGGGGTGTAACAGCTCGACAGGGTCTACGCCCGCGCCCCGCCCGGGCCTGCCCTCAACTCACGGAAGGGAGCGGAAATTTCACGTATTCGTCGACCAGCAGCTCGGCAAGCTCACGGTTCGGAGGGCGTTCGTTCTGGATGCGGCGGCGCTTCTTCAGGTCGGCGCAGAGCGTGTCGATCACGGTGTTGATGTTCAAGTCGTTCGTCCGGTTTCGCCAGGCGTCGCGCTCGACTTCATTCCTGAAGCAATAGGCCTTCCACGAGATCGAGAAACGCATGTCTTCCCAACGATAACGGTCGACCTGCTCGTCCCCGTCGCGCACGATCCAGTTGCCGTCGCCTTCGGGGTAGAGGCGCATGCGGGGAAGGAGTTTCGGAATGGTCCGCTCGATCTCCATCACGCGATCGACACCGTGAAACACGCTATCGGTGTCCATGATGACCGCCGTGTTGAAGTGCACGTCATAGGCTCGCGCGGGGGCGTCGATGCCGTCCGGGTAGAACGCGAACTCTCCGCCGCTCGTATCCTGATACCAGGAGACAGAGGTCGCGATCGGCATTCGATAGTCGTCGAAAAGGCCCGAGTGGTGCGCAACGACGATGAGCCACTGGGGGTGGAGCGTCCGATTGAGTCCGCGAAACTCAGGCACATCTGTATGGACCGCGAGCTCCTGCCCCGGAAGCAAGAGGTTAGCATAAACGATGGCAGGCTCGATGATGGGTCGATCGAAGATTTCTCGGGCAGCCTCGATCAGGCGTTGGTTCTGGTACAAGGCCTCGATCCCCGGCGCGAAAACCTGATCGTGGTAGGCGTACGTCTCGCGAAAGTAGTTTGTTCGGGCGACGAGCGTACCGAGATCGGCATCACGAAGCCCCAACCGGCCGCCGGTGCGTATGAAGTTGAAGGCGGCGTCGAATCGCTGCGGCAGCCCCTCTCCGATGCCATCGTTGAGGCCCTCCTCGGAGTACATGCCGTAGCTGCCAAAATCTTCGCAGAGCTGAACCAGCGAGCGCGCGTGCACCTCATCGAGAAACGGGTCGAGCTCGACGTAGCGATTGAAGAAATGACTTTGCATGGGCACTTCCAGCTTTACGCTTGCCTTTGTACCATGCAGCAGCGGTCCTGAGCTGCGTCCTCTCGAGCCTCAGACCGCGGACAGCAATAGCCGCAGGAGAATCCCCATGAAGCAGATACCCCAATCCCACGCCGACATTCTCGACAAACCCGCTTTTGCGCACCTATCGACGCTGATGCCCGACGGCAGCCCGCAGTCGAGCGCCGTCTGGGTCGACACCGACGGACCGACGATCTTGGTCAACACCGCTGAAGGCCGGCTCAAGGACCGTAACGTCCGCCGCGACCCGCGAGTCGCCATCTCCGTGACCGACCCAGAGAACCCGTACCGCTCGCTCATGATTCGTGGCCGCGTCGCAAAGATCACCAACGAAGGCGCGGATGAACACATCAATCGAATGGCCAAGAAGTACATGGGGGTCGACGAATACCCGTTCCGACAACCCG
>CAMYJN010000226.1 GCA_947258625.1 uncultured Polyangiaceae bacterium
TCGCGAAACCGCCCGCTTCGAGTGAGTCGATCATCATACCCAGCGTGGCAATGCCGCTCTCGCCCGGAAGGCGATAAGCGCGCGGGACCGGTGGGTGGTAGCCAGCCTCGGCCATGCCGACGGCGCGGCCCTTGGCCTCGGTCAGCAAGCGTGCCTTGTCGAAGGAGATCCCGTCGGACTTGCGGAAGTAGCCGAACTCCCGTGCCTCCCCGGCGCCGGTGGCGACCCGCGCCATCGCGATGTTCTGGAACGTGCGCGAGACGAAGTGGATGGTGTCGACCTCGGTGCCGTCCGGGATCCCTTCGAGCGCCCGCCAGAGCATATTCATGTTGCCAGCGCCGCCCGGAAGCAGGCCCACGCCCACTTCGACGAGACCGACATAGGTTTCCGAAGCGGCTTGCACGGCGTCCGCGCCCATGCAGACCTCGAAGCCGCCGCCGACGGTCATGCCGAACGGCGCCGCGACCACGGGAATGGTCGAGTACTTCATGCGCTGGAGGCCGCCCTGCAGACCGCTGATCGTGGCGCGGAGCTGATCCCAGGCCTTCTGCTGCGCCGCCATCACGACCGCGAAGAGGTTGGCGCCGACACAGAAGTGGTCGCCTTCGTTGTAGATCACCATGCCGCGGAAATCGCGCTCGGCGATATCCACAGACTCCGTGATGCCCTCGACGACGGTATCGTCGATGCTGTTGGCCTTGGTCGTGAAGGTCAGCCCCAAAATGCCGTCGCCGAGGTCCCAGGCCTCGGTTCCACGGTTGCTGAAGACAGGCGCATCGCCCTGACGTATGATCGTGAGGCTTGCGTTGCGCGGGTCGATGTCGCGCGCGTCGTACTTTCCCGTGATCAGGTTGAAGACGCGGCCGTCGTCGGTGTAGAAGCTCTCGGCGCCCGACTCGGCCATCTTGTCGATCGAGGCCGGAATCGAAAGCCCGTCCGCCTTCATGCGCTCGTAGCCGGCTTTGAAGCCGATGGCGTCCCAGGTTTCGAAGGGGCCGAGGTCCCAGTTGTACCCCCACTTCATTGCGTCATCGACGGCTTCGACGCTGTCGGTGATCTCGGGGATCTTGCTCGCCGAGTAGGCGAGGGTGCGAGACAGCACGTTCCAGGCAAACTTGCCGGCCGGGCCGTCGTTCTCGACGAGCGCCTTGACGCGGTCCGCCGGCGAGCCCTTGAGGCTCTTACAAAACTTCTTGATGTCCGCGTCGCCCGCCTTGGCGCGGTACTCGAGCTTGATCGGGTCGAAGGTCTGAATGCCTTCCTTGGTCTTCTTGTAGAAGCCGCCCCGGGTCTTGTTGCCGAGGATCTTCTGCTCGACCATTGCGACCAGGTAGTGCGGCGGCTTGAAGACGTCGCGCTCCGGGTCGTCGACCAAGGCCTCATAGCAGTTGTCGGAAACGTGCTTGAAGGTGTCGAGGCCGACCATGTCCGCGGTGCGAAAGCTCGCGCTCTTTGGGTGACCCATCGGCGGCCCCGTGATCGCGTCGACGTCCTCGGGCGTGAGGCCGGCGGCCGTCATCTCGTTCATCGTGAGCGACATCGAGTAGCAACCGATGCGATTGCCGACGAAGTTCGGCGTGTCCTTGCCGACGACGATCCCCTTGCCGAGCTGATCCGTCCCGAAGACCCTCATGCGGTCCATCGTAGCCGGGTCGGTTTCCTCTCCGGCGACCAACTCGAGCAGCTTCATGTAGCGAACCGGGTTGAAGAAGTGCATGACCAGGAAGTTTTTGCGGAACGCATCCCCGCGGCCCTGGAGCATGTCGGCGATGCGAAGCCCCGAGGTGTTGGACGCGACGACGGTTCCTTCGTCGAGCGTGTTCTCGAGCTTCTCGAAGAGGCTGCGCTTGATGTCGATGTTCTCGATGATTGCTTCGATCACCAGGTCGCATCCTTTGAGAAGCTCGATGTCGTCTTCGAGATTGCCGACCGTGACGCGCTTGGCGTAGCTCGGATGAAAGAACGCCGCGGGCTTCGCCTTGAGCGCGCCCTTGAGCCCACCTGCCGCGAACTGGTTCCGCTTGGCAGGGTTATTCTTCTCTGCCTCGCTCAGCCCCGGTGGCACGATGTCGAGCATCACCACGTCGACCCCGGCGTTGGCAAAGTGCGCCATGATGCCGCTGCCCATTACGCCCGCTCCGATCACACCTGCTCGCCGTACTGGTTTCGTCATTCTTCTCTCCTGAGGTTCGGGCGGAGGAACTTTCCGCAAGACCTGCCCGAAAGCAAGCCGTTACGTCGATTGCCCGGTTTGTGCTGCTATTTCTAAGAAAGGCCTGTTAGGGCCGCGACGAGCTCTTCATGGATGATTCCGTTGCTCGCGATGGCTCCGCCGCCGTAAATCGTTTCTTCGCCGCGGAAGGACGTGAGCCTTCCACCCGCCTCGCGGATGAGGACCGCGGGCGCACAGATGTCATAGGGTTGAACGCCGGGGTCGACCATCGCATCGGAGCGTCCTAGCAGAATTTGCCGGTAGCCGTCGAAGTCGGGGCAGCCCCGCGCGATGTCGCAGGCGTCCGAAAGTCGCAGGAGTGCCTCTCCGACCCCGGCCATCGTGAACTGCTGAAGCCCGCCGTGCGTCACGGTTGCGTCGGCAAGCGGACCGATCTTGGAAACGCGGACGGGCTTGCCGTTGTGAGTCGCGCCCTTGCCTTGCACGCCGACGAAGAAGTCGTCCGCCGCAGGCATGTACGCGATGCCGACGACCGGAACGCCGTCCGCCTCGACGCCCAAGAGCACCGACCAGGTCGACCAGCCGCGGACGAAGGCACGGGTGCCATCGATCGGATCGACGATGAAGTGGAGCCCGCTGCTGCCTTTGACAACGCCGGTTTCTTCGCCGAGGAAGCCCGCGTCGGGAAAGGCGGAGACGATGTGATCACGAATGATGTGCTCCGCTTCCCGATCGGCGATCGTCACCGGGCTACGGTCCGGCTTTTTTTCCGGCACCACGCCCTGTTGAAAATGCTTCAACGCGGCGTCTCCGGCGCGGCGGGCAACCTCTTGCAGCGCGCGCAATCCGTCCGGTCCGCCTATACGACTGATGTCGAATGCTTCGCTCACGGGCGGAGCATGACCTCTCGTTCCATCGTTTCCAATTGACGGCGCGATCTTCTGTCTCCACCATAGCCCCTATGGCGCAACGGGGGTCGATCGTGCCATTCGCCGGCTGGCGGCGAACGCGGTTGTTGGGGGAGTCTCCTCTGCGCCAAGCGGTGAGGTCCATCGGCGATCGGGCTGTGCGATTCGCCGAAGAGGTCGTCGGCCAAGACCTCGATGCTCGCATCGCCGGCATCAGGACCCACCCCAACGAGGTCGGCCACGATCCGTTCGGCTTCGACCCGGAAACCAGCCGCTACGCGCTGGCCGTGGCGGCCCTCCTGCACCGACGCTACTTCCGAACCGAGGTCTTTGGAATCGACCGGGTACCCCGGGGCAGGGTGCTCATCGTGGCCAACCACTCCGGCCAGCTGCCCTTCGACGCGGTGATGATCGGCAGCGCGATGATGCTCGACGCCGATCCGCCGCGGTTCCCCCGGAGCATGGTCGAGACCTGGACGGCGGAGTTGCCCTTCATTTCGACGCTCTATCCTCGGCTTGGCCAGGTCGTCGGTTCACCGGAGAACGCCCGACGCCTGCTTCGACAGGAAGAAAGCCTCATCGTCTTTCCCGAGGGCGCCCGGGGCATCAGCAAAACCTTCGATCAGCGCTACCAACTCACCGATTTCGGCCTGGGCTTCGTCCGTCTCGCGCTCGAAACGAATACGCCGATCGTCCCGGTGGCGGTCATTGGCGGCGAGGAGCAGTACCCGTCGATTGCGGACTTCAAGCCCTTGGCGCGGCTCCTGAGGATGCCCGCGTTCCCGGTCATGCCGCAGGTCTTCTTTGGCATGCTGGCGCCCCTGCCCACCAAGTACCGTCTCTACTTCGGCGATCCCTTCCATTTCGAAGGCGACCCGGACGACGACGACTCCAAAATCGAAGAGAAAGTCTGGCTCGTGAAGAGCACGATTCAGAGCATGGTGAATCGCGGCTTGCGCGAGCGTAAAGGCGTGTTCATCTGACCGAGACCCAAGCAATGCCGAACCCTCAAACCAGCAACCGAATCAAACCGAGCGCGCGCCGGGGGCGCGAGCCCGTTCGGGAGCGTCCGTCTGCGAGGGCGCCGGTCGCGCGCGGCGTGTTCGGTCATTCGGCCGAATCCTCGATTCCGGTCGCACAGCCTCCCCAGCCGCAGTGCGAGGCCGAGCCCGCGACGGGCCCGCGCCCCAAGCCAGGAACCGAAGGCGCGGTCTTGGTGACCGGCGTCTGCGGGCGTCTCGGCAGGCTTTTGGTGAGGGAGCTCCATCGAAGCGATCGCGTGGTCGGCGTCGATCGACGCTCCTTCGACGATCGTCCCAAGGACATCCTCCATCATCAGATCGACATGCGGCGCAAGAAGATGAAAGACATCTTCCGCGGCCGCGACGTGCGCGCAGTCGTTCACCTCGGCATCCTTCACGACCCGCGGCGAAGCGACCGTGAGCGGCACTCCTGGAACATCGTCGCCTTCCAGAAGCTGCTCGACTACATGACGCAATACAAGGTTCCGAAGCTCGTCGTGCTCTCGGGCGCCAACGTCTACGGCCCCCAGCCCAATAACCCGCAGTTCCTGACCGAAGACGCGCCGTTGCTGGGCGCCCAGCAGTTTGGCGGCATGCGCGACCTCGTCGAGCTCGACATGATCGCCCAAAGCTTCTTTTGGAGGCAGGCCGAAACCGAGACCGTCGTCCTTCGGCCCTGCCACATCGTGGGCCGGGTTCACAACGCCGCTAGCAACTACCTCCGGCTCGAGCGCCCGGTGATGGTGATGGGCTTCGACCCGATGATGCAGGTCGTGCACGAACGGGACGTCGTCCGCGCGATCCAGCTCGCTCTGCGGCCCGGCGTCCGTGGCATCTTCAACATCCGGGGGCCCGGCGAGATGCCGCTCTCGCATCTGATCCGCCAGGCCGGCGGTCGTCCGCGCATCGTGCCTTCGCCGCTCGCCAGGGTCGCCCTCGACCAGCTCTGGAGGCTCCGGCTCAGCTCGTTTCCGTCCGAGGAGCTCGACCACCTGCGCTACGTCTGCATGGTCGACGACTCACGGGCCCGCACCGAAT
>CAMYJN010000227.1 GCA_947258625.1 uncultured Polyangiaceae bacterium
CTTGCCCGCGCCGGGGCTGCCGATGAGAAGCATGTGGTGGCCGCCCGCCGCAGCGATTTCGAGCGCGCGCCGGGCAGCCGCTTGCCCTCGAATCGCGCCGAGGTCGCGCTCCGGTTCGGCATCGGGGCTGGATTCGAGCATCGCCGCCTGTTCGGTGACGTCGGGGAGGGGCGCCTCGCCGCTCAGCCAGCGAACCACGGCGCCAACGTGCGGCGCGGTCAGAACCGACACCCCTTCGACGAGCATCGCCTCGTGACGGTTTGCTTCGGGAATGATCGCGTTCTTGAGACCCGCTTGGCGCGCGCTTCGCAGCAACGCAAGAACGCCGCGCACGGGACGAAGCTCACCCGAAAGCGAGAGCTCGCCGATCAGGAGTGTGTTGGGAAGCTGCTGGGACGAAACCCCTTCACACGCCGCCAAGATCGCCGCAGCGATGGCGAGGTCGAGCCCTGCCCCCGTCTTCGGGACATCGCCAGGGGCCAAGTTCAAGACCAGATGCCGAGGCGGAAACGCAAAGCCGACCGACGACAGAGCAGCGCGCACCCGAATCCGGCTTTCGCGAACGCCCCGCTCCGGCAGTCCGACGATGTCGAACCCAGGCAGACCTTCGCCGAGCCGCACTTCGACTTGAACGGGATGGGCTTCGATACCGATGAGGCAGGCGGCATGCGCGGTCGCGAGCATGCCGGGAGGGAGAGCACGAGCCGTGCCAGGGGCGGGGCCACGGACTTCGGGTACTTAGGTGCGCGCGTGTGACCGGATCCGCCGCCCCCGCCGCCGACCGCCAGTGTCAGCGTCAGTGCCAGCGTCAGTGCCAGCGCCAGTGTCAGTGTCAGTGCCAGTGTCAGTGCCAGTGTCAGTGCCAGTGCCAGTGCCAGTGTCAGCGTCAGTGTCCGCGCCAGTGCCAGTGCTCCTGTGACCCTACTTGGTCATCGTGATCTCCTTTTTCGCGAGTGAGCGGGGGCGGGCTTCGCCCTTTCGGGGAACCCCACTCACTCGCGAAAAAGGAGATCACTCATGGGACTCATCATTCAACAACGGGCGCTTCAGGCAGCAGGTGGGCTGCGGCAGGTGCTTCCGGCGGTTCGGAAGCGAGATCGGTCGCTCTTCGACCAGATCCACCGGGCGATGAACAGCGTCGTTCTCAACATCGCTGAAGCCGATGGGAATGATCCTGGAACGGCCAAGGCGCGGTTTGCGTCAGCGTGCGGCTCGGCGAAGGAAGTGCGTGCCGGGCTTCAGCTCGCGGTTGCGTACGGATACTTTCCGAGAAGCCGAGTCACAGAGGTCGACATCGCGCTCGATGAAGTCTGCGCGATGTCGTGGAGACTCTCAGGCCGCTAATGCCGACGGCCTAGACACCAAGTGATGGCACACACCTCGTCGAGCTTTCCGTCGAGGTGAGTTGCCATGTGACTCTCGATGTAGCCCCAGTCGCTTGCTACGTTCAGCGCGGCCCGGACTTCTTTGGCGGACCCGCAAGCGGTTGAGAATCGAGCTCGCGCATTCCCAGCATCATTGCCTCGACCTTCGGCGATATTGAGGACCACACTCTGTGCAGCTCGCTTTAGTTGATCGGCGAGCGACTTATCGTGCTCGCGAATGACTTGGAGAACGGGAACAAGCTCCCGCACGACGTTTCGCGCTCTGTCGTAAACATTCTTTTCTTTCATCAGCGACTCCTTGGAATGGGTTTGGGCTCTCGCAACGGGCGAGCCCAAACCCATTCCAAGGACAAAGCGATCAAAAAGTCAGAACGCGCCAGTGCCAGTGCCAGCGCCAGCGCCAGTGTCAGTGCCAGCGCCAGCGCCAGCGTCCGTGCCAGTGCCAGTGCCAGTGCCAGCGTTCCCCGAATCCACGTCTGCGTGCTATCTCAAAGGCGAGCCGCAGCCTCGGCATCGCGGGCGTCTTCAGAAAGAACACTTCGATGGGGCGATATGGCCCCGCTTGCCGTGGGTACTAGCTGAGGACCCGCCGTCGCAGGTCCTCGTTGAAGCCCTCGTACGAGGGGCCGCCCAGCTTGGACCGAAGGAGACGGACGACGAGCGGTGCAAGGAGCCCCCAAAACGATTCCCCATGCCGAAACCGCGTTCGGGTCCCGCCTTCGAGTGGCTCGAGAATGCAGAAATGACTTCCGTAGACCAGGCCCTTGGGACCCCCGTGCCAGCGAAGCTCGCGTGGCTCATCGACCGTTTGGTACGCGACGTTCACGCCCGTGGAGATGCCGAAGAGCGAGAACTCGATTCGGGCCGGGCCGCCTGCGATGGGCTCGCCACGCAGCCTGAAGTGTTCGCTCCATTCGTCGTGTCGGCGGACGTCGATGAGATGCTTCCAAACGGCGGCCGGAGGCGCGTCGATGGTGGTTTCGGTTTCATATGTGGGCATGGCTTGCGGCGTGTTTTCGCGGTGTGGGGTGTAGGGTGTTGGAAAGATTGGGGTCTTTAGAGGGGGAGCGTGTCCCTTAGTTTTGCGTAGGTGCGGAGGAAGGGTTTGATGCTTAGCTCGCGGCCTAGGTAGCTGAAGTCTTGGACTTCTAGGTAGATGCCGTAGTCGGCGCGCGAGTCGAAGTAGCGGAAGTCGAACGAGAGGGCCTTGCCGAAGGACAGGCCGCCTTGGACGACTTCGGGGTAGCCGGCGTTTTGAATCGTTCGCGCGAGCTGGTTCATGCCGCGCTGGTAGATGCCGACGTGGTGGAAGACGATGTCGGAGTCGACGAGCGCGCGGGCGTAGTGCTGGGTTCCTTTGCCCGGTCCGAGGAATTCGACTTGCCGATCGCCCGCGTAGCCGAGCGCGACCTCGAGCTTGCAGCCTTTGATGCGCTCGCCGCGTTCGATCCAGTTGGGCGCGGGAATCGTCACATGCAGGAACGGGCCGGCGCCCAGGCCTTCGGCGCGCCTTACGCATGCAGCGACGTCGCGGCAGGCGATTGCGTATTGCTGCGGGAACTTGAGGCCCAGTTGGTAGAACACGTCGCGCGGGATCTGTTCTTCGACATGAGGCAGAGAGAACTCCTTCAGCACGTCGTCCAGCACGCGGTTGCTCGTTTCCATTTCGTCTTTTTAGAGGTAGCTCTTTGCAGCCTTGAGGGCTCTGCGAGCGGTTGTGATCGCCCGGTAGGCGTCGGGGATACGCGGCTGCTTGCCCTCTGCCCGGGCGTGGTGACGTGAGTGCGCGAGGATGACCGGGGTGAGCGTCGGGCCGATGTACTTCATGACGTAGCGCGCCGCGCCGAGCTCGGCCGACACTTCCTCGAAGTACTGGGCCGCGTCGCGCCGCTGATAGTCGAGGATCGCCTGAGACGATTCGGAATCAACCCAGTCGGTCAGAAAAAGCGCATCGCCAAACGCCGATTTGGGCAACGGGGGAATGCCCATTGCGCCAAAGGCCATGTTCATGAACTCGCGATACCGGTAGCGATTGCGAGCGCCGCCACCGAGGCAAAGCGTCTTGCCAACGACCTCTTCATCGAAGACCAGCGAGTTGACGATGCCGAGCGCCTGATCCTTGGGGTGCGTGAACTCGACCCGCATGTCCGGGTGCATGTCGAAGACGAAGGGGGAGAGGGCGCCTGGCGCCACGGGTGGCGTCATCGCAATTCGAAAAATGACGGCGTCGAGGCTCGAGCTCCTGAGCATCGCTTCGCATTCCGCCTTTTGACGCGAGTAGTTGTCGCTCGGCGAGATTTCTTCGTTGGCTCGCCGCGGGCCGTCGACCTGGTCGTTGCGTCCCCAAATCGCAGCGGTCGAGGTGAAGGTCAGGCGCGGCGGCTTTGCTTGCGCCTCGCAGGCGGCGATGAGCGAGCGGGTGGCGACCACGTTGACGGCGTACCCGGCGGCCTGATCGACGTCCGTTCCCGGCGGCACCATCGCCGCCAAGTGGATCACGTGATCGACGTCCGATACGAGCTCTCGAACCAAGGCCTCGTCGCAAACGCTGCCGAAGTGCACCTCGACCCGGTCACCCCAGCGCGCGGCGGTCTTGCGGCAGCCGGGCCTGTCCAAATCCACCGCCCGAACCGTGTAGCCGCGCTGCACCAACAGGTCGACGACATGGGCGCCGATGTTTCCGCAAGCGCCGGTCACCAGAACCCGCTTCATGCGATCTCCTCGGCAAGCTGATCGAGAGCAACGTGGAATGCCTCGATGGTACGATCGATGTCTTCATCGCTGTGCACCGCAGAGATGAAAAACTTCTCCGCCGCTTTGAGCACGCCCTGCTGAAGCAGCAGATCCGAGAAGCGGATGTTTTTGTAGAAGTCCGAACCCTTGGCCGAGCGATGATCATGGGGTTCGTCCTTGGTGAACCAAATCTCGAACACGCTGGGCACGCCCGTGACGCAGGCTTCGATGCCCACCTGCGCGATCGCCTCGCGAAGGCCCGCCCGAACCCTGGTCCCGACCTCGTCCAAGCGCGCGTAGACGCCCGGCTTTTCGAGCTCAGCGATGATTGCGCAGGCGACGCTGGCGCAGACCGGGTTCGAGGAGAACGTGCCGGTCTGCATCGAGTAGGGAAGCATCTGAAGCCGTCGCTTCGGGTTGGCGATCGCCATGAGGTCCTCGCGCCCACAAAGAACGCCGAGCGGAAGCCCGCCGCTGATGACCTTGCCGAGCGCGCAAAGGTCGGGCGTGACGCCGTAAGCCGCCTGGGCCCCGCCGAGCCCCATGCGAAAACCGGTCACGACTTCGTCGAAGATCAGCGGGATGTCGTAGTTCGAGGTAACCTCTCGTACGCCCTGCAAAAAGCCGGGCCTCGGCTCGAAGGTTCGCTGGATCGGTTCGAGGATGACGCCGGCCAGCTCGTCCCGGTGCGCTGCGATGATCGCGGAGGTGGCTTCGAGGTCGTTGAATGGCGCGATCAGCACCTCGTTGCTCAAGGAGCGGGGGATGCCGTGGGTGTTCGGGATCGGTTTGGGAAACGACGGCGAGCCCATCGTCCACTGATTGCTCATCATCGCGTAGTCGTTCATGCCGTGGTACGCGCCTTCGAACTTCAAGATCTTGTCGCGCTTGCGGTAGACGCGCGCCAGACGCATCGCAAAGAACGTCGCTTCGCTGCCGCTGCTGTGCAGGCTTAGCATTTCGGCGCAGGGCACATGCTGGAGGATCTTCTTGCCGAGCTCGACGGCGTGCTCGTTGATGAT
>CAMYJN010000228.1 GCA_947258625.1 uncultured Polyangiaceae bacterium
GGGTCTACCTCGATGTGGCGGACCCGAGCTCGATCGACCCCGCCATCGCGGGCTGCGCCGCCGCCGTCTACCTCATTCACTCGATCGACGACTCGAAGGACTACCCTGCACGCGAGGCTCGCGGCGCTGAAGCGTTCCTCGCAGCCGCTGAGCGGGCCGGCGTTCGCCGCATCGTCTACCTCGGGGGCGTCGCGCCGAAGGCCAAAGCCTCGAGGCACCTTCTCAGCCGATTGAATACCGGCGAAATCCTGCGCTCGGGGAAGGTCTCGACCATCGAGCTTCGCTGCGGGCTCATCATCGGCGCCGGCGGTAGCTCTTGGATGATGGTTCGCGACCTGGCGGCGCGGCTTCCCGCCATGCTTCTTCCGCGCTGGCTTCAGTTCTCGTCTTGGCCGGTGTGGATCGAAGATACCGTCCTCGCGATCGTCCGAGCGCTCGATCTACCCGACCAAGGGAGCGCCTGGTACGACGTGCCCGGACGGGAGCGCATGACCCACGCCAACTTTCTTTCGCGCATCGCCAAGAGCATGGGCAAAGATCCAAGGCTCATTGGCGTGCCCGTCATCACGCCAAGGCTCTCGAGCTATTGGATCGCCCTGGTGACGAGGGCGGACTTGGCCCTTGCGCAAGAGCTCGTTGAAGGCCTGCAGAGCGATCTCGATCCCAGCGGCGAGTCGATCTGGGATCGGCTCGGCGATGAACGCCCGACGGAGTTCCAGACCTCGGTGTACCAAGCGTTGGAGGACGAGACGGCCTCCGAGACTCCGACCCCGAAGCTGGTCGGTCGGATGCGGGCCCGCGTAAAGGGCAACGGCTAGGTGGAGCGCGTTGCGAGAGCCGAGGCCGTGGCGCTGGCCGCTTGCGTGGCCGCATTCTGCGTCGCCATGGGCTTGCGCGAGGTCCTCAACATCTGGATCGGAACCAGCGCTGCGGCGCTGACCTCAGCGCTCGCTCTGTGGCTCGGCGCGCGTCCTGCGCTTCGATCCAACTTTCGGGCGCCGGCCGCGACGAATTTGATCGTCGGCCTTGCCGTCGGTGTGCTCATGTCCTTGGCAACCTGGTGGCTCTATCCCATCAGCGTTTCGGTATTCCCCCCGATTCAGACCGAGGTCGAGACCTTGTACGCGCTTCTTCGGCAAGCGCCTGGCCCGGTTCGCGCGTTCCCCTTGCTCTTGTTGGTCGTCGCGGCCGAGGAGCTGGTCTGGCGTGGGGTCGCGATCGATCTCTTCTCGAGATCGCTCGGTCCTTGGCGGGCGATGCTCGTCTCTGCGCTCCTCTATGTCCTTCCGCAGGTCGCCCTTCGTTCGCCCTTGCTCATCATCGTGGCTCTGTGTTGCGGCCTGCTCTGGGGCGCTTTGCGCGTGCGCACCAAGGGCCTTGCCGCGCCGTTTATCGCGCACCTGGTCTGGGACATCCTGGTGTTCGTTTGGCATCCGGTGGCATGAGCCGTGCGAAAAGACGCTGCTAGGAGATCATAAACGAAGGCTCTTCGCCGCGTAGGATGCGGGTCAGGTCGCCTCGAACCGCTCGGTTCCCAACCTGCGAAGCAAACTGGCTCGCGCCAGGCACTCGGCGGCGAATCCATTCGAACGGCGCGACAGCCGCGCGAATGGGATAGACCGAATACTGCCAGAGATCATCGGGAATGCCCAGGTCGTCCGCGATCTCGGGGCCGTTGAACGCACGGGCGAGCCCGTTGTGGATTCGACTCACCGCGAGCGCGAGGACCGGCGGGGCCTTGCCCTTCGCGTTCTGCCCCGGCACCTGCAGAAGCTGCTCGGTCAAGGCGCGCGAATCTTCGTCGGGACCGGGCTGCACCAGCCGAAGAAGGTCAGCGAGGCGACGGGTCTTGGCCTCGCTGCTGAGCGCCTCGAGCAGCCACGGGGCGACCCCGCTCAAGTGCCCGCAGTATCGCCACATGGCGAGAATCGCTTCTCGCTCCTCTGGGGTCAGGAAAAAACCAAGGCGCTGCGCGCCATCCATCATCAAGAGCGAAAATTCCAGAAGCGTGCCGAACATGTCGCCCTGGTTGATCGGTAGTCCCCAAAGATCGGTGCGCCACTGGCCCGAGTCCAAGCAAGCGCGGCGGACGTGCGAGTGAATCAGACTCACGCGCAGCGAGATGTCTCGACCGGGGCGTCCAGGTCGAAGGCCGTCGACCTGGGTAGCTTCGCTCACGAACCGCGCCGTTTCGGCGAGCCGCCGTTGGGGGCGGTGGCGAAGTTCTCCGGTGAACGCCAGCGGCTTGACCGCTGCGCTCGAGTGATAGCCGTTGATGAGAGACCAAGCGCTGAGGACGATCATGCCGAGGATTCCAAATCGCTGGTATGCCAGTGCGCCGGTTCGAATCTGATCGAAGTCGACCCAGGCGGGTAGCGCGTCGGCGCGCTCGAAAAACCGCCGGAGCTCGGGTGAAGCCTCCGGAACCGCTGAAATGCCGCCGCGAAGAGCGCGCTCGAACTGCGACTTGGCCGACTCGCCGTGCCGCTCGATCCATCGAACGAGCGCATCGGCCACCGGATCGCCGACGAGATAGAACTCTGCATAGCGATCGGCATCGCCGCCGAATCGCCGTCGGGCTTCCTCTCGATTCTCATAGCGACTCGGATAATCGGTCTCGGTCATCGGCTCGACAAATCTAAGGCTCGTCGAGTCACGCGGCCAGTTCTGGTCCCCTGCGGGCTCATCGCCGAGGTGGGCGAGGGATCAATACCGGCGTTTGGGCCTTGTACCGGCGATAGCCTTCCTCGTCGCCCCATCGTTCATCGGATCGCTTCTCGAGGAGGGGAATGCCACTGACGCGCGTGAGCAACACGATCACGAAGACCGGAGAGATCATCGTGGCCCATTGCCAGCCCGACAGAGTTGAGGCAGCGATCAGAGCCACACCGAACCAAAGCACGATCTCGCCGAAATAGTTAGGGTGCCGCGACCAGGCCCACAGGCCCGTGTGGACGTAGTGGCCCGGGTTGGCCGCTCGGAACTCGCTTTTTTGCAGATCGGCGACCACCTCGATCGTAAAACCGATCACCCAGACCCCAACGCCGAAGGCGTCGAGCAAGCCGAGCGGCGACGGCGTCACCGTCGTGATGGCAGCAAGCGCCGCGCAAAGCGTCAAGAACACCCAGAGCCCCTGAAGGGTCCAAGCGACGAGAAAGCGCGAGGCGCTCGGCTTGATTTCGTCGAAGCGGGGATCGGAGCCCGCACTCCGGATGCGTCGGAATAGAAAGCGACCGAGGCGGGATGCCCAGATGAAAACCAAGAGCCCGAGGATGATGGAGCGGCCGTCGTTCGGGCGGGAAGCGAAGAGCGCAAAGCCCGTGACCAGCATGTAGGTTAGGCTTCCGACCAGGTCGTAGAAATGCTCGGTCTGCTTCCAATAGGCCGGCACGAACGCAAGCCACTGGACGCCGAATGCGATGGCGGCACACGAGAAGAGGACGGGAACGCCGCCCATCTCTGCGCCGCCGTGACCCCCAGCCCAAGCGATGCCGGCGGCGACCATCACCGCTCCTGAAATCACCGTCGATGCGAGCGCAATGCGCTGAAATGCCATGATGACCCCGCCAATAGCAGCAGGAGATGCCATCTGTCGAACCTCGCCTGAGCAGGAGAGGGCGGTACGAGACTGGTGCTTGCCAGATGTCGCGCCGACCTCTTGGCGTAATCGAGCGCTTCGAGTAAAGAGTGAGGTTCATGGGATCTAGGGGTTGAGAATGACAAGACGCAGCACACTTCAGACGTTCATTCTCGCGCTGGTCGCCTTCGCGTTGTCCGCGCCGGCTACCGCCGAAGAAGGAGCCCCCAGCCCTCCTGCGGGTTTGACGGTCGACATTTCGAACATCCAAAACGACAAAGGCCAGATCGGCTGTTCGCTGTATTCAAAAGACGATGGCTTCCCCTCGAAGCCTGAAAAAGCGGATGCCATGATGTTCGTCAAGTCCAAGGCCGGGAAGGCGACCTGCCTGTTCAAGGGGCTCAAGCCTGGCAAATACGCGGTCTCGGTCATGCACGACGAAGACAAGGACGGCGAGCTCAAGACCAGCGTGGTGGGGCGCCCGAAGGAATGGTGGGGTGTCTCGAACAACGTCCCGCCAGAGCGATTCGGCCCTCCGAAGTACGAGGCCGCCCTGTTTCCGTACACTGGCGATCCAAAGACGATTAAAGTTACGCTCCGGCTCTAGCCGCGGGTCTTCCGCGCCACATACACCACAGTTATGACCTACGACCGGCGATATTTGGCGGACGACGTCCGTGCAGGGATTGTGGTGTTTCTCGTGGCGCTGCCCCTGTGCCTCGGGATCGCGCTCGCGTCCGGTGCGCCCCTTTTCAGCGGCCTCATCGCGGGGATCGCGGGCGGGCTCGTCGTCACGGTCGTCAGCAAGTCACGGCACGGGGTGAGCGGGCCGGCGGCGGGGCTCGCGGTGATGGTCGCCGCTGGCATCGAAGCGCTCGGGATCGAGGCCTACCTCCTGGCGGTGATCGTCTGTGGGGTCGCGCAACTGGTGGCTGCCTTTCTTCGAGCCGGCGTCATCGCGCACTACTTTCCATCGAGCGTCATCAAAGGGATGCTGGCAGGCATCGGTATCATCCTGATCCTCAAGCAGATCCCCCATGCGTTCGGGTATGATCACTCTTGGGAGGGTGAGCTCGAGTTCTTTCAACGTGACGGCCACAACACCTTCAGTGAAATTGGCTATGCGCTACAGGCACTGAGTCCTGGCGCCATCATCGTGACCGGGCTGTCCTTGGCCATTCTGCTTCTGTGGCAGGGGCCAAGGTTCAAGCAAACCCGCCTCGCGAAAGCGGTTCCGGCACCGCTCCTCGTCGTGCTTCTAGGGGTAGGGCTCAATCGACTCTTCGGCGCGGTCCGGCCCGAGCTTTCGATTTCCGCGGAGCACCTCGTCAGCGTTCCACTTTCTTCTTCGCTGGGGGAGTTCTTCTCCAACTTCATAAAGCCCGATTTCTCGCAGATCACGAACCCGGAGGTCTACGTCATTGGGCTGACCCTGGCGCTCATCGCGAGCATCGAGACCCTGCTATCGGTCGAAGCCACCGACAATCTCGACCCCGAAAAAAGAGTCACCCCCACCAACCAAGAGCTCAAAGCGCAAGGTCT